>CALEEC010000350.1 GCA_937949245.1 uncultured Gemmataceae bacterium
GAATCGGTGAAATCGCCCGTTTTACCTTCCATCAGTCCAATTTTCCCAAACCGGCTCAAACGTCCGAAACGTCTCCCTGCGCTTGCCGGTTGATTTCTCCCTCGGAAACGTCATCGTTCGCTTGCGGATTCCTTCATTCGCCCTGCCGGTTCCTCAATTCGCTTTCGGTTCGGAAGCACTCCAGTTGGATTTCGGAGCGACGGGAGTCGATTTGGTCGCCGGTGCGGCAGGGGCCACCACCGCCGCGGGTTGGATCGGCAGCGGGTCGCGTTCGGAGGTGTAGCGCCGATGATCGGCAAAGGCTTTCTCGAAGCGCTCGAACACTTGGACGGCCGGATCGTCTGCCCCGAAAGCAACCGTGGCTCCGCGATACATCAGGCGAATAAAACCGCGATTGGCCGGCAACGGGCCACTTATTTCGATCGCATTGTCCCGCGGCTCGAAGCCCATGAACTTCACCGGCAACGGCAACGTCTGCAACACGCAGATCAGGAACCCGGCCACGAGATAGCCCGTCAGCACGCCGAAAGCCAGGCCACCGAAACGATTCCATCCCTCGCTGAAGCCCATCGGTTCCGGCACCAGATAAACCACCGCGATACGCAAGACGCCCAAAAGGACCACAAATAGCACCGTCAAAGCGATCGCGTCTTCGTAGTTTTGCAAGGGACTGCCGGCCAGTTCGTCTTCGAGCAGATCCGCCAGCGGTGGCCAAAAGTTGAAGGTGAGTACCCCTGCCAGGAGTGTATTGAAGCAGATGGTGGCCGCCGAAAAGATTCCCTCGCGCCAATGGGCCAAGGCCACCAACGTAATGATGCCCAGCGTCAACAAAAACAACATCGGCCCGCCCTCGCTTTGGGGGAGAAATCCTCGGAAGGAATCCCTGAGGAGAAATCCCCTGGAAAAGTCCCTCTTTCCTTTAGATCCCTGATTGTGGTTCGGCCAACGGAACACGCCGTGGTACGGCGAACCGAACCATCCCCCGTCAGGTTCGGCGTAGCTCACTTGGCCACTCGTTGTAGTTCGGCCAAGGAGGTTTTTCCCTTGACCACTTGACGTAAGCCATCGTCAAACAGTGTCACTAAGCCGGCTTTCTGAGCCGCTTTGCGTAGAGCGCTGAGGTCCGGGTTAGCGCGGATCAAGTCGCGGATTTCGTCAGTGACCAGCAGCAGTTCAAAGATGCCGGTGCGTCCCAGATAACCGACCCCACGGCAGCGGGAGCATTCTTCGGCATCGTTGCCTTTGTCGCCAGCAGTCGGTTCGCGGTAGAAATATTGGGGAACCTTGTCTGCACGAATTCGCAGTTTCTGCACCACCTCGGCCGGGAGTTGGTAAGGAACTTTGCAATGCGGACACAATAAACGGATCAGCCGTTGCCCCAAGATGGCCGTCAGCGAACTTGCGATCATGTACGGTTGCACGCCCAGATCGAGCAGCCGACCGATGGCTGTCACCGTGTCGTTGGCGTGCAGCGTGGTGAAGACCAAGTGCCCGGTTTGCGCCGCTTGGCAAGCGATCTCCGCCGTCTCGGCATCGCGGACTTCGCCGATGAGGATCACATCGGGGTCTTGCCGTAAGATGCTGCGCAACTCCGACGCGAAGGTTTTGCCCGCCTTGGGGTTCACCTCGATCTGAGTGACGTTTTCGATGGTGTATTCGACTGGATTTTCCAGGGTGATGACATTGCGTTGATAACGATCGATGGCATTGAGGCAGGCGTACAACGTCGAGGTTTTGCCTGCTCCGGTGGGGCCACAGACGATCAACATGCCGTGCGGCATGGCGCAAATTTCTTCGATCTTCGCTTGCAGCCGGCGTTTCATGCCGACCTGGGCCAAGGAGGTGAAATTCTGGGCCGAGTCGAGCAGTCGCATCACCATCTTTTCCCCCGCGACACTGCCGGCCGTGGCCACGCGGAAATCGACTAGGCGTCCTTCCACCTCGGCGGCAAAGCCTCCGTCTTGGGCCTTGCGTTTCTCAGAAATGTCGAGGTTGGCCAGCACCTTGAAGATGTTGAGGACTGCGTCGCCGCGATGTCGGCTGAAGGGGGCCATTTGTTGTAGCATGGAATCGATGCGGAAGCGCACCGTCATTTCTTCGCGGGTCGGCTCCAAGTGGATGTCGGTGGCCCGATGGGTGACCGCCTCATACACCAGTTCCAGAGCCAAGCGATACCCCGGCGACGCCTCTGCCCGTGCCACCCGCTCGGGATCTTCCATTTTGGCGCCGCTGCTACTTTTGCCGATGAACCGCACCGGCACCAGTTGGCCTTCCTCCTTCTCTTGGGCCGGCTTGCCGAACAGCGACCGCCACAACTTCTGGAAGTGCCGCCGAGTCAGCACTCGGGCTTCTTTGGGCACCAACGCATTGCGTTTGCCCACATAGATCAACGACACCGAACTGTATAACGCCAGCAAGATCGAGAACGCGAACACAAAGTTCGGCACGTACCAAATGGCCGCCAAGCCGATACCGCCGAGACTCAGAAACAACAGGTTCCAGCGTTCGCGCTTCAGTTCAACTTTCTGAATATCCCGATCCATCCAAGCGGCGGTGGCCAGCCAAGCGACGTACATCAACAGCACCGCGACCAGTTTGACCGGGTCGAGGAACAAGCCATCTCCCCGTACCGGATGGAAACTCGCGGCGAACCCGAAAGCCACGCTCAGGCTACTGAGTAACGCCATCCGCGGAGTTCCCCCCTGAAAAAGTCAACAGATGCTCTCCCACTTGCAGTCGGGATTTTGGTATCGGCCTCGCCCCGGCTTCGCGGTTGCGTGCGCCCAGGCTGGAGGGAGCATCTTTATTGTGCCGCGAGCATCGACAAATGGGAAGGGCGCAAGTGCAGAAAGCCGAGGCATCGAAACATCGGCTTCTTGGATGGCATCCGAGAAACGCCTAGAATTGCGAACGCATGTCCGCGGGGGGCAATCCCCCGACGAAGAAGCGAGAAAACACCCGACGACTAGCGTCGTCGGCTCCTAGGAAGTTTGCGCGTCGATAGGAACTGCGGTGCCACTCCGCGGGGGGGTTCGCTTCCGTTCAAGCGTCAGCTTCCTTGGAAGATTCCTTATCCTTTTCCTTTCCTTTGGGAGGAAGAGCGGGGGCTTTGTCCTTTGGTGCGGCCGGGGCTATAGCGTCTTTCTTGTCGGTGGCTTGCCAGTTGGGAAGGGCGAAGCGATTCAGCAAGACCGGCTTGACCAAATCTTCGTGCCGCAGACAGATCAGCAACCCATCGGGCGACGCCAAGAACAGCCGATCGTCCTGTTCATTGCTAGTGGCCACCGAGAAATTCCGCAGGTTCAACGAGGTTAGTTCGTCGCCGGTCTGGCGATTGTAGATGTACAGTTCGCCCACGCGATCGAGGGCGTAAATGTACATCGGATTAATGGCCAGAATGCGGTCGGCTTTGACGTTTTCGCGGCGCCAGAGGGTACGACCGGTCTGCAGGTCGAGCTTGACCAAGCCGTTGCTGGTGACCAGAAACACCGCGTCATCGGTGACATACGGCTTGCGTGTGGTCACGCCGATGATGTTTTCGCGCCACAATTCGCGGCCGAAAAACAGATTGTATGCCCGGACATAAGCATCGCGGCTGGCCACGATTGCGACATCGCCGTACTGCGTCATCGGCACGGCCAGCGTCGAGGGCAATTCGCGGTGGTAGAACAGATGTTCCTTACGGGCTTCCTTCTTTTTGAGCAACGCGGTCAGTTCCCGGCCACCGATGGGGAAGAACAACAGGTTTTCCAACTGCATCGGCGTTCCTTCGATCCGGCCATAGGCGGCAAACTCCCATTCGATCGTCGGTTGCGGTCCTTTAGGACGTTCCGCAGTGATCAGGGCCAGTTGATTCAAACGGGGGATGCCGGCGATGGAAGGGCTTCGGACACTATCCATTGAATAGGGGGCACGCAGACTCTGGGCCAAGCCAATCGAAGGGGTCCGCGACCCGACCGAAGTATAAGGCGGTCGCAAAGTCGGCACCACGGTCAGCGACGGAGTCCGCGAGCCAACCAAACTTGCCTGACTGGACACAGCTGCCAGAGTCACCGGCTTGAGCCGTTCGTCTTCCAATTTGGTGGCCGTCAGCGCGATGCTTCGCTGCCGTGGCATCTGATATTCGGTGCTCAGGTTCAATTCGAGCTTTTCGATGGCCAAGGCTTCCGTGCGTGGCAGGTGAAGTTTGACGATCTTATCGTTGCCCAAACTGAGGTAAACATTCTCCGCGTCGGCAATCGGGGCCACGGCCGGCACGGTCGGCAGATCTTTGACGAACAATTCGGTGCCATTGCGTCGCTCGAAGGCGAAGAACCGCGTGCCATTCTGGACGAAGACAAATTTCGGATTGACGGCGACCGGAAAGACGGTGACAAAATCGTTGTGCAATTTTTGCTTCCACAGAGGCGTTCCGGTCGCGGCATCGAAGGCTAAGATCCAGCCACTGCGGAGTTGCACGAAGACTTGATCTTCGACCAACTGCACCAAAGCGACGGCGTCACTGCGATCGATCAGGGGCACCTCGGCTTTCCAAGCGAGTTTAAGTGCTGGCCCATGAAGTTCTTCGGGCGCTGGGGCCACGGCGCGGTTGGCTTCGCTCGAGACGCTTTGCCCCAACGCGGCATTGCCCACGGCTACTACAGCACCAACGGCCCACAGGCCGGCCCATAGCCCGACGAGCGATAGACGGTTCATGATCGGTCCTCTCCGGCACGGGAAATCGGGCCGATCCTGGCCCAAGTCATGCAAGTCTCGCAAGTATAACTCTTCTCCCGAGGAACTGTTAGCTTTCTTCCGAAGCAAAGCGGCTTTCGCACGATTTTGGTCTTCGGGTCAAACCGATTATACCAGGTAGACCGGCATCATTTTTTTTCCCCAAAGCGCGTTTTTGGCGAAAGAACTCCGAAAGGATCGCGGCACAGGATTCGGCCAGGGTGCCGGCGATCACCTGCGCCCGATGATTCAATCGCGTATCGCTGGCAATCTGATACAACGTGTGGCACGCCCCAGCTTTCGGATCAGCCGTCCCGTAGACCACGAAGGGCAATCGCGCCTGCACCACGGCCCCGGCACACATGGGGCAAGGTTCCAACGTCACATACAACACGCAGCGTTCCAATCGCCACGACTTCAGGAAATGGGCCGCTTGCGTGATGGCGATCATCTCGGCATGCGCCGTGGGATCACGCAGGGTTTCGCGTTGATTGTGGGCACGGGCAATCACACCATGCTGGGCCGACACAATCACCGCGCCGACAGGCACTTCGTCTTCGGCAAATGCTTGCCTTGCCTCTTCCAACGCCATTTCCATGTGCAGTCGGTGGAAGGGGTGCTGCGGATCGCTCAGCGACAGATCGATGGGCCAAGGCTGAATCGCTGCAGCTGGCTCCTGTGGCAACGGCGACGACGAATCGGCCATCACGGCTGCGTCCGATCTTGGATTCCCAAAGCCACTCCCGCGTAGCCGAACGGGCGTAAACTCCCCGCCTCCCACCCTTCAACGGTTTTGCGATAATCACTCTTCCCCAGGGCCACGTTGTGCCGGGCGATCGCTTCGTGAGCTAAGACGGCCGCGGTCGATACTCGTTTGCTTGCTGGAAATTCTTCCAACCATAGATCTTCGACGGCTTCTTGGCTCTCGCGTTTAGCCTGGAGTCGGCCCTGGAGGGCTTCCCATTTGGCCCATTGCGCTAACGCTTCGTCGCTGAAGGCTTTGGGGAGGTCTTTGGCCCAATCGTCCCGGCCGGCTCGTCCGGCGTAATACGCCAGACGCAGGATCAGCCAAGCCGATTGCGTTCGCGCGTTTTTGTCCATACCATCGACGATTTTCTTGCCGGTTTCCAACAGCGAGGTGATTTCGGCCGGTTTTTCCTTGGCGTCGAAGGCGACGCTCAAGACCGCGACGATCGCTCGCAGTCGGCGATCAGCGAAGTTGCCGGGGGCTTCCGCGACTTTTTTGGCATCGTCGAATTTCCCTTGCAATGCCAACGCTAACGCCCAGGCTTGCCGGGCGTAGGGCGATGGATCGAGATTATTCCCCGCAGGCATGGCGAAATTCGGCAGTAATTGCTTGTCGTTGAAGTAGATCAGCAACGCCTGCAGTGTCGGGGCCGTGCGATCTTTGCCTTCGCCGTACATTTGCTTGCCTTGCTGCACCAGTTCTTTGGCAAAGTCGGTCAACCCCGCTTGGAGCAACTCCAAAGCCACTTGGGCCAACGCCTCAGGAACTTCTTTATTGGCAAAGACTTGCGGATTGCCCACGATGGTACGAATCCAAGTTTCCTGCTGCAACGCAATCAACCGTGCCGCGAGTCGACGTGAAGCTAGGAAGCGTTGTTCCGGCTCGCCCTTTAGTTGCTTCATGGTGTTGACCAATTCTTTCTGCGCTTCGGGCCAACTGAGCTTCAGTTCGGATTTCGCTTCGTCGACGCTCCCGCCCAAACCCGCTTGAGCGATTGCCAGTTCGGTCAGCAACTCGTTGCGTTCATAGGGGGTCGGCGCGGTCGCTTGCAGCAGTCTTTGCCGGGCCGATTTGAAATGCTTGGAGGCTGCGGTCAGCCCTTCGCGGGTTCCGGTTCGCAATTCGTGTTCCCCTGCAGCACGATGAATCGCCGCTTGCAGTAGTGGATCTTGGCTTTCGAGTTCCTTGACGGCGGTTTCCATCAACGATTTGACTCTGCTTTCGACCCGCGAACGTGAGATCATGCTATAAGCGAACACCACGCAAGCGATCAACCCAGCGACCCACAAGCCACGTTGGATCCAGACACTGGGCGGAGTGGGTTCACGTTCTTCGTGCAGTTCATTGGCTTTGGCCAGCGATTCGGCCGTGACGTAAGTCGGGCCGACGACCCCCGCTTTCTCCATTTCGTCGCGTTGCGACTTCAACAGTCCTCCCAACGGTTGCCGTAAGTTGGCGTCGCGCCAGTCTTTCTTCTTCTCGACCGTGGGAGTGGGCACGCGAATCATGCTGCGACAATGCGGGCAGGGCATGTTTTTGCCGGCTCGTGCCGCTTCGACTTCGATGGTTTCATCGCAGTAGGAGCAGGTGAACGAGATGGTCTTGGTGGGGCCAGTTTCTGCAGCAGGGGGAGGTTCATCGGCCAAGGCGCTAGCGGCCAACAGTTCGGCATCAACCGGCGGAGCGGCTGATGCCGTCACTGCAGGAGTGGCCATTGCACTGCTAGAAGCGGCTTGATTCGTGAGATCGCCCGTCGCGGCTCCTACCGCAGCCGGGGTGCTGACCGCAGCGGGATGAGTCCCATTGTTCGTGGCCGAGGTTGCGGTCGTGGCTGATGCACCTGCCGGGGCGGTCGCTGCGGCAGATGTGCCAGGCGGATTCGGAAAAGTGATGGTCGCGCGGATCTCTGGAGGAATGTGCTTCCCCGGTTGAGGGATGACGATCATCTGCTGACAGGTTGGCCGTTTGCACTTGGCCTTTTTGCCGGCGAGCTCGTCCTTCAGCCGGTAGGCTTCGCCGCAAAACGGACACAAAAATTCGATCGCCATAACGCCAGACTCACCCTAAGCCGAGATGCGGAGCTTTGCCAGATCATATTGGTTACCATTATCGCCGATCGCATTCTGCGCGGCAATCATTCCTTCAAATAAAGATTGATGAAGAATAAAGATTGATGAAGAAACGCACCGCCCCACGCGACACCGGGGCATCGCGTGGGGCGGCATTAGGTGAGTATCGAACTTACGCCGTGATTAGCGACCTTGTTCGATCTCCATAAACTCTTCGTCGCCCTGGCCGGTCTGGCGGACTTCCTCTTCGCGGTTGATGATGATCCGCGGCGTGACCATGATCATCATGCTCTGGGCTTCCCGACCGTAACCGACGTTCTTGAACAATCGATTAACGTAGGGAATCTTGCTGAGAACCGGCGGCCCAAACTCATTACGTCCTTCCGACAGCGTCTTCAGCCCCCCCAGTAACACTGTACCACCGTCCGGTACGTTGACCGTGGTTTGCAGGTTGATCGAGGAGATCTGCGGCTGTTGGATGAACTGAGTGAATGGGATCGGCTGCCCTTGAGCCCCGCCCTCGAACACCGGCGTGACGAAGGTGGTGATCGGGAACAGCGGCACAATCGCCGAGGCCAGGTTCGTCAGCGTCGGAGCCAACGTCATCCGCACGAAGCGACGATCGGCCGACACTGTCGTTTGCACCGTCATCGTCAGACCGAAGGGGAACGGCGCGTTTTGCGGCACGAAGACGATCTGACCATTGACCGACACCACTTGCACGTTGGTGACGAAGAAGATCTGATCGGTCACCGTGATGCTCGCCGTCTGACCGTTGAACATGGTCAGTTTGGGAGCTTGCATGACGTTCATGCGTCGGTCGCCCTGGGCGGCTTCCATGAACAGGTACACTTGGATATCGTTGAGGAAGGCCAAGCCCAACGAGATGCCACCGTCGAAGCCAGGCATGTTCGGATAGCCCCCGAACGGCGGAATCGCGTACTGGAAGCTGGTCGCTCGCAACGGGATGTCCAAGTCCGGCGTGAAGGTGCCTGCCGGGGTCAGACCGATGGTCGTGCCCTTTTGGTTGATGTCGTTGATGAACGGCTGCGGCCGGAAGTTGTTGGTGGTCAGTTGCGGCTCGAACTTGGTCGTGTCGGTCTTCAAGTTCATGGCGAAATCCAGACCGATCCGCTCGAAGAAGGTTTCCGACAAGGTGATCAGCCGAACTTCCACAGCCACTTCCAAGTCTTGCAACCGCCGCAACGCTTCCAACAGGTCGGCGACTTCTTGGATCACGTCCGAAGTCTGATTGACGACCAAGGCCATACCGATGGGGTAGTAGTCGATCGTACCGGGACCACCGACTTCCGCCCACGAGGTCGGACGCACGGCGCTGGTGATCAGCTTGATCAAAGCGTCTTCCATGGTGTGCTTGCCGGTGACGACCGTGGCCGACTCGGCAATGGCGCTGGCCGGCTGCGTGCCGATGGGGTTGTTCTGCAATCGGCCGGTGCCTGGGAGTCCCGGAATGCCTCCGGGGCCGGTGCCCGTGCCGGTCGGCTGACCGTTGTTCAGGCCGAACGCCGGTTGGGTCGGCGTCGGGGTGATGCCTTGCAGCATGACGTTCTTGTTGTCGAAGCCACCGCGTTCCAGCATCTTGGACATTTGGGCTGTCGCTGGCGGAGCGAAGTTGTCCACCGGAATCACCAAGTCCGCGACGCTGAAGACCCGTTGCACCAACTTGCCGCGGGCGTGCCGCTCGGTGGTCACCTTCAGCACGTCATCTTCAATGATGTGCGTCAGCCGAGCCTCCCGCAGGATGATGTTCAAGGCATTGCGTGTCGAGATGTTGTCCAGCTTCACCGAAATCGGACGATTGGTCGGGATGTTCTCCTCTTCCAACGCACGCGTGTCGACGACGATGTTCATGCCGGACATCACCCGCAGATCGTCGATCACCTGCGACAACGGCACGTTCTTGAAGTCCAAGCTGATGTTCTTGTTCAGCTTGGCTTCGATTTCACGGTGTTTCTCCGACCGCGTCCGCAGCGAGAAGCCGTTTTGCATCGACGACCGCGTGCGATTGCGTCCCGAAACTTCCGGGTCGAAGCTGATGGGGTTCTTCGAGTTGACCGATGGTCCGACGTCCTCGGCATCGTTGAGGCCTTCGACGAACAACGTCTCCTTCTTCGACTTGATCTTGTCGTATTCCTCCTGACGCCGACGGATCTTGGCAATGTGCATGGCGGCCCCGGTGCTGGCGTCATCCGGGTCCAACTCGTGCGCTTTGGCTGCGGCCATTTCCGCTTCGCGATACTTGCCCTGATCCAGCAGTTCATGATACTGCTTCATCAACTCGGCGACTTGCTTTTTCTTGTTCTCTTCGTTGAGGGCTTCGCGCATTAGTCCCTCGCGGAAGTCGCGGCGGGCTTTCGCTTCTTGGGCGTAGAAGTCGGTTTGCTTCTTCATGATCTTGAAGGTTTCCAAGCGGGCCTCGGCCGATCGGCTCAGCAGCGCGATCTTGTTGGGGTCCAGCCCGGACGCCTTCACTTTGGCCAGGTAGTCGTTGAGCGTCTTGATGGCCTCATCCGCTTCACCGCGGCCAAACTTCGCGTTGGCTTGGGCTTGCGCTTGCAGACCATCCGCCCGAAGTTTCTGGAACTGCACTTCTTGCAACGCTTCGACCTGAGCCGCCAGATTGTCCGCTCCGCTCTTGCCAGGCGTGGAGCTGACGCTGCCCATCGGCGTATCCGGTAGCATTGGTGCGTTCGGATCGACCGTCTTCAGACCGCTGGCCGTCTGATTCGACGCCGGACGTACTCCCCCGGTCGAAGCCGTGTCGCGTTGCAGGTTGCGTTGGGCGGCCAACATCATTTCCTTGACCGACTCTTGCTTGCCGGCCGGCAGCATGGTCACGTCGATCAGTTGGAACATGGCCAACGCTTGCTTGTAGTTGTGCGCCCGAAACTCGGTCATGGCGTTTTCGTAGGTGCGCAACGCCTGCATCTTGCGTTGGGCGTGATCCTCGGCATCGATGGTTCGTAGCATGGCCATCGCTTGCTGTTGGACGTTGTACGGGCC
>CALEEC010000351.1 GCA_937949245.1 uncultured Gemmataceae bacterium
CGTAAGGAATTCCTTCAGTGGCTACTCAGCGGAATTTTCCGGCAGACGGTCCCCGAGTGACCGTGGCTGGAACGGCATGATTTTGTCTTGGTGAAAGGTTCGCATCGCGTGGCAGAAACATCGGCGAGGTCTCCCACAGAGCCAGAGCGTCCGCGTCGTGGGACTTGGGAGATATTTTGGGCCTTTCTCTTTGCCTGGGCTGCCACGCAAGCCCCGCTGTATTATTCCAACCAAAACCAATACTTGCTGCATGGGTATGCTCAAGTCGGGGTCGGCACCTTGGCCGAAGATTGGCTTGCCAATACACGCGATCCGACGCCGATCTTTTCGTTCGCGGTGCGATGGATCTACTCTACGGTCGGCGAAATCGGCTTTCAGGTCGGCTATTTCCTGCTGTTGATGGTCTACTTTGTCAGTCTGATCCGCTTAGTTGAAGCGGTGTTCCCTTCTTTGAGCGGAACCCCGGTCGGGACGCTGTGGCGTGCGTTGGTCGTGCTAGCGCATGCGGGGGGATTGCGTTGGCTGTCGGTGCAACTGTTCGGCTTCGATTATCCGTGGTTTCTCCAAGCGGGCGTAGCTGGGCAATATGTGCTTGGCCCTGGGGTGCAACCGTCGGTCTTCGGACTATTCCTGCTAACCTCGCTGTGGGCATTTCAACGCGGTCAGCTTTTCTGGGCCGTGGTCTTGGCATGCGGAACGGCTACAGTTCATTCGACTTACTTGCTTTCCGCGGGGCTATTGACAGCGGGCTACTTGGCGGCTTTGCTCCGGGAAGGCAAAAGTCGAGTGGCCCTGCAGTGTGCCCTAGCAGCGCTTTTGGGCGTGCTGCCGGTGGTGCTGTACAACCTCAGCCAATTTGCGCCCAGCGATTCGCAGCGTTTCGCCGAGGCACAACGTCTGCTGGCCGAGTTCCGCATCCCCCATCATGCCGTGGTGGCACGCTGGTTCGACTGGATTGCCGGATTGCAAGTCGCCGCGATCGTCGTAACTGCCGTGGTGATCTGGTCCCGCGAACGACGCCTGGGAGTGGTCCTGCTCGTCGCGGTGACGCTGGCACTAGCACTGTCTCTGGTGCAGGTGCTGACGAAAAATCCGTCGTTAGCTCTGCTGTTTCCGTGGCGTATCTCAGCCCTTCTGATGCCGATCGCTACCGCGACGCTGGCCGCCCTGGGAAGCGAACGACTGACGCGGTGGATGGCTCGCTCGGTCGAAGGGCGTTCAACGCAGACTGCCGCGACTGGTGAACCATGGCATTCGCCTAAGGAATCATCCCATTCGGCCGAGGAACCTAAGCCATCGGCCAAGGGCCATTGGGTGTGGATCGTCCCGGCTTGGACGATCGCTCTGGGGGCCGCTCTCAGCGGGGCGGTCATCACCTGGACGAAATCAGCCTACCGTTCAACGCCGGACGAATTGCCCGTGATGGAGTTTGTCCGACAGCACAAGCGACCGGGGGAGGTGTATTTCGTGCCGGTATTGATCCCCCAAGTATCGGCTGGCAAGCGGGGATCGCTTTCGACTAGTTTCATGCCTCCGCCACGGATGGACACGAGCAAAAATCTGATCCCGGTGGACATGCAGCGTTTCCGCTTGCTGGCCCAAGCACCGATCTTCGTCGATTTCAAGTCGATTCCGTACCAGGATGCCGAAGTGCTGGAGTGGCATCGGCGTTTGCTGCTGGCCGACGCCTGGACCCGAGCGGAGCATTGGCCCCCCACGCTACGGGAACAATGGCTTCGCGAAGGGATCACCCATGTCGTGGTGCCGCGGCATCGCGACCGTTTGGCCGATTGGCTGCATTTGGAATATGAGGATGCCGCCTATCGGCTGTATCGCATCGTGGCCGACCCGGCACCTTGAACTTTGGCACCTCAGAGGCGCACGAAACGGCCTATCTTGCAGCACGCAGCATGCAAGCCGAGGGCCACGGCTTGCGATACGCAGCACGCAAGCCCCCGGAGGAGCACAACGGCGGTTCGCTCAAGGTTTCAGTTGCTCCAGGGCTTCTGTCGTCCGTTGGGCCAAGCGTTGGGCGTGCTGGTTGCGCCAGGCAAACTGCGGATAACGTCGCGGATATTCTCCAAGGTAATTGTTCCACAGCGATTGACAGTTGGTCCAGGCTTTCCGGGCCGGTTCGGTCAAGGTGGGTTTGGCCTCGGTGGAGGCTCGCTCCCAACGAGCATGCAAGCGTTCGGCTTCCTCGTGTTTGCATAACGCTTGCAGAAACACCACATCGGCCAATAGGGCCTCTTGAATGCCGCTTTGCAGGGTGAGCATCACCTTTTCGCTGCGAGCGTAGATGGCATCGAGTTCGACTCTCGCTTGCTGTTCGGCATTGAGGTCGCGTTGCGACTGCGCCCGGGCCAGTTTGGCCGTCGCGGCTTGGGCTTCTTGCAGCCATTGTTGCGTTTCGGCGGCCAAGGTTTTTTCTAGGCGGACGCGATTGAGAAGTTTACGACTCTCGTCTTGGATTTGCGTCAGCATTTGGATCGCTTCGCGGAACTCGCCGCGAGCAATCGAATCGCGGGGGGAGGTCGGAGCCAGTACCAGCATCTCGAACGGCTTGGCATAAGCCAAACGGAGGCGATCGCCGATCTGTCCGCCGACATTGGCCAACTCTTGCGGATACATCGAATCGGGCACCAACAATCGGCGAAACAGATCGTATCGCCGGGGGAAGTTCCCCTGGGGCCGATCAGTGCCTCCTTCTTCGGGGGAAAGGAAACTCGACAGAATCCGCGTGGCCGACATCGGATCGTTGCTCGGTGCCCACCAACGAAACGGCACGTTGGCTTGCGTCAGTGCCTCGGTAATGCGATTCGGATCGACATACAAACGAATACCGGGATTCGCCAAGCGAAGGACTTGATCTAGATACTGCATCCGCAACGCCAGCGCGGAGAGCATGGGAGCGAAAAACGCCTGCGAGTCGGCTATCTGCTTGGCTGGGTCGGTCAGGACGGGGGAAACTTGCTGTCCCCACGAGGCGACCAAGGCCGGATCGCTACGCACTTGGGCGAGGGTGGCAATTCCCTGTCCTTTCGGTCCCGCAAAAGGTCGGCCATTCCACGGATCGAAAAGATATACCTGCCCCTCGGCGAAAGCCCCCACTGCCCAGAAGGGGACGACAGAAACCGCTTCATTGGCGGTTCGGCTGTAACTGGGACGGTTTTCACAGTCGCTGGGACCGATGAGCAATCCGTCGAAACCGGCTTGTTGAAAAGCCGCCAGGGCCACATACGCGCGATCCAAGCCACTACCGTATCCCCGGCGGATGGCAAACATCGGCGGAGCGGGCAAAGCATTTTCCGGTTCCAACGCGACCATCCGCATGGCCCAGGCAAACGCTCGTTGCGCTCGCAACGGAGGCGGATCATGGGCCAACTCCAGCGAACGCATCCCTTCGTAAACCGTCAGCGCTTGGGCAAGATAGTAGGCGTCGAGGGGGGAATAATCGGGGCGAGCGACTTCGTTGGCTTCTTCGTCCGTCAGTTGCAGTCGTTGCCGTAACTGGGCCAATCGGGCGGCGTCGAGCGACTTCAACGGCGAGTTTGGATCGTCGCTGAAGTACGCATTCATTTGTTGCAGGGCGGTTCGCACCGACACCGTGTCGGAATTTTTGCGAACCAAATTAGGAAAGGTGACCGGGAGGTTTTCTTTCTCGGCAGATGCCGAGTTATCCGCTTTGCTGGTCGAGGTGCTGACTCGCGGAGCGCAGCCGCAGGTCAGCGCTAGACTGGTGATCCAGCCGTAAACGACCCCGACACGCAGCCCCCAGGACGACCACCGTTCTACCCAAGGATGCGATGCAGAAGAATTCGCGGAATTAGGCCGTGGCTCGGCGAACATATCGATTTCCTTCGGCGGCTTGCTCTTCGAGAGCGTGCCGCACGCGTAGACAACAACAGATTAAATCGGGCAACGCCTCCAGAGCTATCATATTAGGTCCGTCGCTCAGTGCCTCATCAGGACGGGGATGGGTTTCCAAAAACACGCCATCGCAGCCGACGGCCACGGCCGCTCGCGCTAGGTAAGGCACCATGCGTCGATCGCCACCGGTGCTTTGCCCTTGGCTGCCGGGAGTTTGCACGCTATGCGTCGCGTCGAAGATCACCGGGCAACCCAATTCTTGCATCCACGGAATGGCCCGCATGTCGTTGACCAATTGGCCGTAGCCAAAGGTCGAACCACGTTCGGTCAATAACAACCGCGAGTTGCCCGTCTCGGCCACTTTGGCCACCACATTTTTCATATCCCACGGGGCCATGAACTGCCCTTTTTTCACGTTGACGACCTTCCCCGTCTTGCCGGCGGCCAACACCAGATCGGTTTGCCGAGCCAGAAACGCCGGGATCTGGATGATGTCGACCACTTGGCCGACGGCTGCGACTTGATGGGTTTCATGGACATCGGTCGTCAGCGGAAAGCCAAAGTCTGTGCGAACCGTTTCGAGGATGCGTAAGCCTTCATCCAACCCCGGCCCGCGGAAGGACTTGCCGGAACTGCGGTTGGCCTTGTCAAACGACGCCTTGAAGACCATCGGTATTTGCAACTGGTCGGCGATCCGACGTAGTTGTTCCGCGACGCGATGCACCAAATCGCGCGATTCGATGACACACGGACCAGCGATCCACAGCAACGGTTGCCCCGCGCCGCAGTGAAACGGGCCGATCGGGACGGTTCGCATCGTTCGATCCTCCATGACGGTTGGCGAATTCTCTCGTTTGCTCGGGGAGCTAATGCTTCCCATGGTAGCCGATGATCGGCCTAGGACGGAAGCACAGATTCATCTCCTCGGGCGACGGACGTCGATGGCTCGCTTGGATTGGAGCCGACGACGCCAGTCGTCGGGTGTTTTTCAACCAGTCGTCGGGTGTTTTTCAACCAGTCGTCAGGTGGTTTTCAACCAGTCGTCGGGTGGTTTTCAACCAGTCGTCGGGTGTCTTGGGAAGAGGGGAACTCCGTCTTGATTCGTTCAGCCGATTGGCTATATCGCGTCGCGTGGTTTCGCCAGTTCGTGCCAAGAAGGTGGTCGCTGAGTTCGGTTGTCGATCGGTGGTTTTGCCGATCCGGTCTGCGGTAGGTGAATCTGGGGTGAGTGAGCTATGAGCGATGCCGACGACCGCACCACGCCGATCGCCGAGATTAAGGAAATGTATCGCCGCTTTGCCGCGGAACGGCAATGGGAACCCTATCACACGCCAAAAAACCTCTGCATGGCCCTAGCCTGCGAGGTCGCGGAACTGATGGAACATTTCCAATGGACCACCGGCGAAGAGTCGCGGCAAAAGGTGTTTCAGCCGCAATACCGCGAAGCGATCGCGGATGAACTGGCCGACATCCTCGGCCTAGTGATGCAGTTGAGCATTCAAACCGGCATTGATCTGAGCCAAGCGGCACGGCACAAGATGGCCAAGAACGTGCAAAAGTACCCCGTGCCGCAAGACAAAGCCCACGAGTGAATCGTCCACCAACAACCGAGTCGGGGGGTAAATCGCTCGGTTCTCATTTCCATGCAAGGGGGAGGGTTGCTGTGCGTTTCTCTCCATGCGTCCGCAAACGATGGATGGCCGCCCTACTGAGCTGGGCGGTCGCTGGATCGAGCGTCTTGGCCCAACTGTCACCCCTAGCAGGCGTTGGGGCGAGCAACAACCTCCCGATGCCGACGTTGCCTCCTACAGGAACACCGATTCCCCCGGATTTACTGCCCAAAAATCGGCTGGGGGCCACGACGTCAACGTCATCGGCAGCCCCGGCGGGTGCGAATCCTGCCACGGCCCCATCGGTCAACTCGCCGATGTCTCCGTCGTCGGCCAAATCGCCGATGTCTCCTCCGATGGTCGTGCTGCCGGCGATCGATCCTCCCTCGATGGGGACCAATCCGGCCGCGAAACAATCGCCAACGCCTTCTGGCGAGTCGGTGACCGATCCTGATACGTCCATGCCCGATGCCCCAGCATCAGCGCCGGCGAAACCGACGACTCCCTCTGGCACGCCCCGTGTGTCGGTCGAATCCATTGCCCCTGCGAAGGTGAACATCGGCGAGCCATTGCGTTACGAAATCGTGGTGAAAAACACCGGCACGGTGCCCGTGTCGCAAGTGCGCGTGGAGGATGAACTGGCCCCCGGAAGTGAATATCTCGGCGGCGAGCCGATCGCCCAAGCGACCGGTTCGCGGTTGGCCTGGAGCATCGGCACACTGGACGCCGGCCAGACGAAACGACTCCACGTTGAAGTCAGACCTAGCACGGAAGCCGAGTTCCATCATCAAGCTACCGCGTTTTTCGCGACCTCGACGGCGGGCAAAATCAAAATCACCCGCCCCAAACTGGGCATCACAGTGACAGCTCCCGAAAAGACCGAAGTCGGTGATGTCGTGCCGTTCCAAATCACGGTCAGCAACAGCGGCGACGGCCCGGCGACGAAGTTTCTGTTGCGAGCGCAACTGTCGGCCGGCTTGCAACATCCGCAAGGATCGGTCATTGAAGCGGAATTGGCCCATCTCAAACCCGGCGAAAATCGCGTGGTGACGCTCAAGACCCTGGCCGTACGCGGCGGTCCGCAAGCGTTGGGCTTGAATGTCGCCGCCTTGGGCAGTCCCGAAGCGATGACTCGGGTCGAACTGCAAGTCGATGAACCGCGATTGGCCCTCAAACAAACCGGGCCTGTCCGTTGCTTGGTGCGTGCCGAACCGACGTTTGCTGTGGAAGTGACCAATCCCGGCAACACGTCGACCGCTGCCGTCACGGTAACGACCACGCTGCCCGAGGGACTCGATTTCGTATCAGCCAATGATGGAGGCACCTTCGACGCCAAAACCCGCTCGGTAGTGTGGAATCTCCCCCCCCATCCGCCGGGGATGGCGAAACAGTTGAGCGTCAAAACCAAAGCGAAAGCGACCGGCGATTTCACCCTGCGAACTGTCGCCAAAGCGGGAACCAAACTCGAAACCAAAGCGGAAACCGCTCTGCGCATTGAGGGCGTCCCCGCGTTGCTCTTCGAGGTCGTCGATCTGGAAGACACCATCGAAGTCGATAAGGAAACCACCTACGAAGTGCGGATCGTCAATCAGGGAACCTGTGCCTGCACCAATATTTCTCTGATGGCCACTCTCTCGGATGGTCTGAAACCCACGGCGATTACCTCCCCCATGCCCTACCGCATCGTCGGTCAGCAGATTGTATTCGAGCCTTACGCCAAACTGGCTACCAAAGCTGATGTCGTGGTACGCATGCGTGTCAAGGGGTTAATCCCCGGTGATCATCGCTGCCGAGTGCAGATTCAATGCGATGAGATTCGCCAACCGATCATCAAAGAGGAATCGACACGGTTTTACAAAGAATAACCAACACCCGCTTGCCGGCATTGGGGGCGATGGCTAGGTTAGGATGGAAGGTAGCATTTCCTCGATCTGACGGACGGCCCCTCACTCAAAGGCTTGGCAAGCGAACGCAACGTTGGTTGTGTTAGGGGCAGCCGACGAACGAGAAAAAGCGGCAGGGAAGGCCGCGTTTTCGGGGGAAGGATTCCCCCACCTTGTTCGCCGAGTCGCCCCGCAGGATTCACCGAGCGTTGCCGCCTTGCTTCGTCGGGATTTACCAAGCGTTACCTACCGCTTGGCCTTGCGAGATTCATCGCGCATTACCGCCTTGGAATTAGGATTCACCAAGCGTCACCACCTTGCTTCGTCGGGATTCATCGAGCGTTACCACCTTGGCTTTGTCTGAGACTGGTCAAGTATTCCCCAGGCGTGCGGGACGCCCGAGGAAGCGACTGGACTTGTCCCCCAGTCAGCTTGACTGTAGTATCCGACCGTCCTCGGAGGGGAAAAGGACGTTCGCGCTGCCGAACCGAACCGAGCGTTGCCGAGTTTGGCCGACCGGAGGCTCGCAGTGATCCGTCCACATCCTTCTCTCTGCCGAACCAGACGGCCGGGCAAACGCGGTCCACGGATGGAATCAGGCGTTTCCGGGAGGAGAGGAGAAGTCATGAGCACGGGTCGAACGCACAAGGAACAAGTTCGCGTGCATATTCGCTGGATGATCCGCCGCGATATGGCCGAGGTTTTGGCCGCCGAGCGCGAGAGTTTCGAGTATCCCTGGACGGAGGAAGACTTCCTCAAATGTCTGCGGCAACGCAATTGCATTGGTATGGTCGCCGAGACGGGGGAGAAAGTATGCGGCTTCATGATCTATGAACTGCACAAGACCAAGCTGCACATCCTCAACTTTGCCGTCGCTGCGGCCTATCGTCGGCTGGGCATCGGTTCGCAGATGATTGCCAAGCTCATCGGCAAACTGTCGAGCCATCGCCGAACCCGCATCACGTTAGCGGTGCGTGAAACCAATCTCCCCGCGCAACTGTTTTTCCGGGCTCAGGAATTCAAAGCCAAGAAAGTCCTGCGGAAATACTATGAAGATAGCGGTGAAGATGCCTTCCTGATGCAATACACCCTCGCCGACGCCGTGGAGGATCTCGAAGAACCGATCAATCGCATCGCCCAGTACGAAGAGAACTAAGCCCCCCTTGGCTTGTTCTTAAGGGGCAACCAGCTAGGGTCTGCCCAAACTGGAGGACAACAGTGCGCGATGGCATCGCTCAATCCACTGCATTCGACTGGGTTGAGCGACGCGACAATACTGGTTCAGTAGGATTTTTCGACATCACACGGATGTTTTTCGCGTGGAGGCGATCATGCGGGCAAACGAAAGGCGACTCGGCTCGTGGACGGTCGCTTTAGCGGCATTGGGCTTCACGTTGGCTACGGTACTTGCCACTTACAGCGGTCCCGCCAATTTGCGGTCGGTCGCGATAGCCGGTCCCATCACCGATCCGCCTCCTGCAGCGCCAACAACCGAAAAAACGGACGCTATGCCTTCCACCCCCAGGGTGGCTCCAGTCGCTCCAGTCGCTCCAGTCGCCCCAATCGCCCCAACCACGATGCCACCGTTGCCGGCTCCCCCGGCTACACCGAAGATCGACGAATCCTCGGTGCCCTTCGTCGTCCCCGATCTTTCCATGGTGTCCCCTACGAATGCCCAACCGGCCGATCGCAAGTCCAGCAAAACCGAAAATGCCAAGCCGGCCGATCCCAAATCGATCGCCCCTAGCAATGTCAAGCCCGCCGATCCCGAGCCGAGCAAGACCGATGCGGACGCGCCGTTGTTCGTGGTTCCTTCGTTCGATCCGCCTCAGCCACCGACTCCGACGCCTACATCCTCTCCAACGACTCCCGTGACGCCCCCCGAAACGAAGAAGCCGGTAGTGGCTCCCGAGAAGGCACCGTTTGTGGTTCCTCCTCCTGATCCAGCTCCGATGCCTACGCCGGCGGCCGCGCCACCAATTAAAGTAGAAGAATCCATCAGACCTGCGCCATCGACCAAATCTGCTCAATCTGCGCCATCGTTACTGTCGGCAAAGCCCATGTCCCTGTCGCCGACGAAGGAACCTGTTTCTAACTTGCAGCCGAATCCTTCGGCACATAACCTCGATAGTAAGGCACCCATCGTGCCGCCATTATCGACGGAGCCTAAGGTAGACGCGACGCCGGTCCCGACTCCGATGGCTCCGGTTGGCCCAAAGCCGGAACCGACCGTTCCGAAGACGCCGAAGCCAGAAACGCAAGAGGTTCCCTTGGTGGTACCTCCGGTGCCGGCCTCAGATATGCCGCCGCTGCCGCAGCAGCCGCAAGTCGATCCTGCACCAACTTTTGTGGTGCCGATGGACTTCCCGGAAACCACGCCACCGGCAACGCCTTCTGCAGCGTCGCGGCCAACGCAGTCTCCGCTACTGCCAGCGGAAATGGTCCCGGCTCCGAAAAAGAATCCGCAGCCGATCAGCGGCACACTGACCGATCGGAGTTTGCTTCAGAAGGAACCGGAACCCCAGAAAGAAACCAAAGCCAAAGCGCCGTCCGTCGTTCCGTCCCCGATGCCGACGCCCAGCGAAACACCGAATTTGATTGCTACCCCGACCGACCCGCGAGGAGAAAGCACCATGACGAACACTTGGTCCCGCTACGGCTTGCCTACGGTACTAGCCGCCGCTCTGCTCGGTTCTAGCGCGGTCCTGGCGGACGATCCGAAAGTCGATTCTGCTGTGACCAGCGAATTGAAAGCAAGCTTGGAAAAATTCCGCGAATCGCTCAGTCGCTTGGAGAGCATCGAACAGCGTCTCCGCGACACGCAGACACAAAACACCATCATCGTCAGCCGATTGCAAGACGATGTGTTGAACCTCAAGCGGCAGATGGATCAAATGCAAAAGGACTTGGCCGCCCTCAGCGCGAAGCTGAACACCAGTTCGATTTCGCAATCGCCCCCGCGTGATCCACTCACGCCGATGCCCATGCCTTCGGCCACCGCCGCGACCGGCCGACTCCGACTAATGAACGAATACCTCGAAGAAGTGACCGTGGTCGTGAACAACTCGCCGTACCGTTTGTTGCCTGGTCAGGAACTGACGCTGACACTCCCCGCCGGAGCGTTCAGCTATCAGGTACTGCAACTGCAATCGGCGGTGCAAAATCGTCGCTTGTCGGCCAATGAGACGTTGACCATCCGTGTTCACGCCCAAGGTCGATAGCTCCTGGTCGCATCGCACGAAATAAGGAAACGTCCCGAACCGGCAGCATAGCAGTTGCCGCGTCCCGGGACGTTGATGTTTTCAGCGACCCGGCGAGCCGGCGGACGTAAGTCGCCGGAGTTTCGTTGACACGAGTTTCGTTGACACGGTGAGCCGGGAACGTCCGTGACCGGAGGTGTTGGAACCACCCGACGACTGGCGTCGTCGGCTCCAGCGTTTTGGAGAGCCGCGGACGCTAGTCCGCGGGTGTTTGCGAAACCACTCGACGCCTCGCGTCATCGGCTCCTTGAGTTCCGAAATGAAGTTTCCGCGGCTCACGGAGTCGCCGAGCCGGAGCGGCCCCCCTGCTCAAACGGTTTTTTCAGGAAGCGGATGAAAGCGTCTTCGTTGTTGATCTTCCCCTCATCGTAGATGCCCAACACTCGGATGGTGTGGTTGGGTAGCGGTTCGAGAATGACGTATAACGGCAGTTGCTCATTGCCGAAGGCCGCCTTCTGGAAAGCGAGGATCGCAGCGGCGTCTTGATCACGCTGGGCATCGTCGGGCGGTAGTTCGTAGAAGGATTCGGGGACCGTATCGGTGTAAAGCTGCACCAGATGGTAAGGCTTCATCAAATTCTTGATTTTCTCTTTGACGAAGACATTCTTTTCGTTCAACTTGCAATTGGTGCAGGTAACCCCGGTGAAGTCGAGAAAAACGAGTTGCTGCTTCTTACGAGCGTCTTCGATGGCGCGCCGCAGATCGCTGGACCAAATCAGTTCCCCTTGCGCGTTGACGCTGGTATCGGCAGCGCTAGGTTCCGGTAAAAGAAAGGCATCGACCCAGGCATACAAGGTGCCCCGGGGACGCTGTCGTTCACCGATCGAATTGGTAGCAAACAACGCGGGCAACAAATACAAGGCGATGCCCAACGCCAAGATACCGAAATTCATGCGCAGCACGCCGATATGCTCGTGCGGCTCGTCATGCGGCATGCGAAACATCCCCAACAAATACAAGGCACAGACGCATAGCATGGCGATCCAAAGCCCCAGCACCAGATCGTAGCTGAAGATCGCCGGCGGAATCTGCCATCGCAACTCGGCATTGCGGAAGAATTTCAACGCGGCGGCCAGTTCGAGAAATCCCATCACCACCTTGATGGTATCCATCCACGAACCGCTTTTGGGAAGTTGTTTCAACATACTCGGGAATAGCGATAGCAGAAAGAACGGTGCCGCGAACGTTGTGGCGAACACCAAACCGCCCAGGGCCAATTCGAGTTGCGAGAAATTCCCCGAGGCCGCCATCCCGCTGAAGCCCCCCAAAAACGGCGCGACGCAGGTGAAACTGACAATCGTGAAGGAGATGGCCATAAAAATGGTGCCCAGAATCCCTCCTTGCGTGGCTTTCGTCGAGGTATACTGCTGCAACCATTGGGGCATTTGAATGTCGTACATCCCGAACAAACTGAGAGCGAAAAACACAAACAACAGCCCCAAGGCGACGTTCATCCACGGATCGACCGACAGGCTGCGGAAGGTCGATAGCAACGCGATGGCCGACACACTCAGTACGGTAATGATGGTGCCGGTGTAAATCAGCGACATCATCAGGGGGCTATGATGTTTCTTTTCGCCCTGTTTGAGAAAGTAGCTGACGGTGATAGGTATCATGGGGAACACGCAGGGCGTCAGCAAGGTGACCAATCCCCAAAAGGCGGCTGTCAACAGAAACGTCACTAACCCCGCGTTGGTGCTGGTCGGCTTGGGGAGTTGTTTGCGAACGGCTTCGAGATCTTCGGTGATGTTGGCACCGGGGAGAAATTTGAGGCCGACGTTTTTTTCTGTCTCTCCCGTGGAAGCCGTCGGCGGATCACAAGGAGGCAAAGGCGTTTTTCCGACCTGCGTAGGGTTCGGGTTCGGGACTGCGGAGCCGTTGCCTAGGGATCGCCCCAAAGCTTGCTCCACTTCCGCTTTCCAAGCATCTTCGACGGCCATAGCAGGGCCGTCCAAGATGGTCAGCGTCACGGTCGGAGAAATCGTCCGCGGCGGGGCGCAAGCCATGTCATCGCAGACGAGCAACCGGGCGAAGCCGTCCAACTTCTGCTCGAGTTTTCCAGGTTTAGCATCGGGGGAAACCACGGCATGGATCTTCCACGTCGGCGAGCCGGTATATTGATGCTGCACTGCTTGGCGATTTTCCAGCGCGTAGACTTTGGTCTTCACCTCCGGCGGATCGATCGGTTTGCCGACGAAAATCAGACCTTGCGGATTCGGCTTGGGAAGTTTGAACCGGTTGACTTGGGTCTTCCATTCCGGGTCGGGCTGGACTGTGGGGTAGGTGTGATACCCCGGGTTGACCTCCATGCGAAGTTCGATCGTCACCGTCTGCCCTGGTTTGGCTTCGCTGGGCACGATCCGTACTGCCACCTCTTTGACCGCTTTATCGAAGGTGATCTGCCCATAGCTTGAGCCGGTCCTCAGCAGCCCCAGGCTTAGGATCAGCCCACAGCAAGTGATAGTTTTTCGCATGGATTGGCCCCTTACGATCCACATGGGGAGAGAACCATTTACTTGCCTTCGACGATTGTTAGGGTCGCTTCGACCTCCGTCTTATATGGGGCCAGACATTGATTTTTATCGCAGACTAAAATCCGTTCGAGGATCACTTTCACCGGATATTTGCCCGGCTTCAGTGCCTCGGTCGATAGCATCTGCGACCAAGTCGGACTGCCGGGGTAGTACAGGATTTTCTCGATGCCCAAAAGCTCTTCGGACTTGCTTTTCGGATTGCTCGGTTCGATCAGTTCGCCAAGGAGTTGAGCACCTTCAGGGGGGACGATTTTGATTTTGTTGGTCATCGATTTCGCCCCTTTGTCTGGCTGCACGGTCGGATAGGTGAACCAACCGTCTTCCAGTTGCACCGTGATCAGCAGGCGAACCGGTTGCCCCGCCTTGGCCTGAGCCGGTTCGACACGAGCAGTCAGTTTGGTGATCACCTCTTCGGCTTTCTTCCCCTGCGCCAGGGCCGTCCCGCTTCCCCAAGGGGTCCATCCCCCACTTCCCATGCTCCATCCCCAAACGGCACCGAGGATTAACAACCAGCGAGTCATAAGCCACGACTCCATTCTGTGCGTGAAAATTGAAAGCAAGGCTAGGGCGAACTTGGTAAGCCCCCCAGCGGGCGGAATGGGAGTACCGTTGGGCCATCGCCCCGTCGCGGTTCCCTATCGTCGCG
>CALEEC010000352.1 GCA_937949245.1 uncultured Gemmataceae bacterium
AATCGGGATGTCGAGGATATCGACCTCTTCTTTCTTGACCAGATAGAGCAACAGATCAAGCGGCCCGGCGAAGGTATCGAGGGAGATGTGATATTCCATATCCGTCCCAGCCGTCCCAGAGCGATCCTAAACAATCCAGCCCATCAAAACAATCTACGAACATAGTGGGTGGGGTGGCAGCATCGCGGCCGACACTGGCATAATCTGAGGCGTACCGAAAAACTGCCGCACACGTTGGTTGGACTCGCACACCTCGGTATCTAAAAACCCCAACTTCGGCACAAAGAGTACGACGCCGATATTGATCGATTCTGGACGACTAGCGTCGGGGCAGTATTGGATGAGACTAGGTTCTGTTGACGATCTGCGGCCTTTCAGGGGAAACAGTTGTGGGCGGAAATGGAACCCCGACCAACTCTGGAGGCTTGGACATCATGCGGTACATGATCACGGACGAACTTTGGACAACTATGGGGCCATTGGTCAAGCAGGCCAAGCGATACAAGTGCGGGCAAGCGCCGGGGTTGCCTGAGCGAATGTTCTTCGAGGCGGTGTTGTACCTGGCGCGAACAGCATTTCCATGCGAGATTTGCTGAGTGAATTGGGTGCTTGGGATGCTGTGTACCATCGCTTCCGTCGCTGGAGCGCCAGTGGCAGTTTAGCCACGTTGTTCGAGCTTCTCACGGACAATCCTGATTTTGCCGATGTCCAACGCATGCGGATCGATGCGACCAATGTGCGGGCGCATCGGTGTGCGGCAGGAACGCCAAATAAAGGGACGGCGACGGATCAAGGGCTAGGTTGGAGCCGTGGCGGTTTTACCAATCGTGTTGACAGCAGCCGACGAGAACACCGCAATTGCCATCGATGTGGTGCCCGGTCAAACTCATGAGGCGTTGCACCTAGAGCCGATGCTCGATGCCACGACGGCGCGTGTTCCTGACATTACAATCGGCGACAAGGGCTTTGACGGAGAGTCGCAACGGCAAGCGATCCGGGATCGAGGCATCAAGCCGGTGATTCCGTGCAAACTGTAGCAAGCCAGGTCGGCTGAACAAGAAGGCCTACTGAGACCGCAACAGGATCGAGCGTCTCATCGGCAAGTTGAAAGAGTTCCGCCGAGTGGCGACACGGTATGAAAAACTGAAACAACTGTTTCTGGGGATAATCCATCTCGCTCTCGGGTTCATCCAAATGAAACGACTTTAATCGTCAACAGAGCCTAGTCTTCCAACCACCCGCGGACTAGCGTCCGCGGCTCTCAAAACTGGAGCCGACGACGCCAGTCGTCGGGTGGTTTCTCAATCTGTTGTCCGGGGTTTTCTTGGCCTGTCGATCGGGGGATTCCAACCTTCCGACGACGGACATGGACGGCGTGCCGGGGGCTTCATCAGGGGGCGATAAGGCGTTCGACGGCCGTGCGGAACTCGGCGAACAAGGCGACGAGGTCCACCAGACGGTGATGGGCGTTCAATCCGCTGGGATTGGGCAGCACCCAAAGCGGAGTCGGTCCTAGCGGATCGGCTTGCCGGCCTAGTTGGGCTTTCGGTTGCCGAAACGCGATGCGATACGCCGTCACGCCAAGGATCGCGACCGCTTGCGGGCGAAAGCGACGCAATTTCTGCACCAGGATTTGTCCCCCCTGTTCGATTTCGGTATCGCTCAATTGGTCGGCTCGAGCCGTGGCGCGAGCTACTAAGTTGGTAATGCCGATCCCTTGCTCCAGCAACGACGCATCCTCGAAGGGCGACAGCAGTCGTGGGGTGAATCCAGCTTGATACAGCGTCGGCCAAAAACGATTGCCAGGTCGGCCGAAATGATGACCAATGGCCGCCGAATACAAGCTCGGATTGATGCCACAAAAGACGATCCGCAGATTCTCGGCCAAGATGTCGGGGATGGTGGTATTTTGGGCGTCGAGCAATTGTTGCCGGGTGGGTTTCCAAATCTGCACAGGCTTGGCCATCAATGCCACCTTTCGCGACGCTCGCTTCGCTACCGTGCTGGCAATATTCTCATTGGACAGTCAACATGGAACCATGCTATCCGTCGGAAGGTTCAACGTCGAGAGAAGGACGCGAATACAGCCGAGTGAATTGCCCGCGGGTATAGGGCGAAATGGATCGCAAGTGGATGGTGAGTAGGTCCAATTCTGGGAGCAGTTGCCATGTCAAAAACAGAGATTGTTGCGGATTCGTGGATTGCCTCTGTCACGGTGTTTGTCGATCATGCGCGGGTGACGCGAGTCGCGAAGCATGTTCTGGGGGTGGGCCCCCAGCGAATGGAGTTTCGCGGCCTGCCACGGTCGCTCGATCCGCAGTCGATCCGCATCTCGGGACGGGCAGCGACCTCGATGAAAATTCTCCGTGTCGATTCCAAATTGGCCCAACAATCGGAACTCCCCGTCGAACAGATTCAAGCACTGGAAGCAGAATTGGCCCAATTGAAACGCGAAGAGGATAATGACGCTGATCGCCTGGAGACCCTCGGCAAACAGATTGCCCAACTCGATGGCCTAGCAGACTCGGGGCGGCTGATGGTCGAGGGACTGATCCAGGGGAAAATCACTCTCGAGCACCATTCGCAGTTGCTCGATTACCTCGGTCGCCAGCGCGAACTGCTGACCAGCGAACGACGACAACGCGTCACCCAACGGGCCGAGCGGCAAAAGGTCATCTCTGCGAAAAATACGGAACTAAGTCGGCTCAAGAAGCAGACGCATTCCACGGCATATCATGTCGGAGTCGAGGTCGATCTGAAGCAAGCCGGCGAGGTGGAAATCGAATTGACGTATGTGGTTCCCAATGCCTCGTGGACGCCGCTGTACGACATTCGCTTGCGAGGCGAGCAACTGGAACTAACCTACCTGGCCGAGGTCCAACAGAACACCGGCGAAGATTGGCACGGGGTCAATTTAACGCTGTCGACGGCTCGGCCGACGTTGGCTACCCAATTGCCGATCCTCCGTCCACAATACCTTTCGACCGCCCCCGCTTACCCCGCGGCAGCCGCAGTCCCCACATACGCTAGAACAGCCGTGTTTGAAGGGGAGAGGGAAAGAAAGGTGGATAACCTCGAGCTGTTCGAGGCCGAGAGTGCCAACTTGGCCTTGACCGATCAAGCCCCGATGACACCCGCGCAAGCCGAGACTGCCCAAGTGCAAGTTTCCGATGCCGGCAATGTCACGTTTCGCATTGCCGGTTCCAGCAACATCCCTAGCGACGGCACCCCCCAGAAAACGACCATCGGCATCTTTCCGCTGCAGCCGACGTTGGATTATGTAACCGTGCCCAAGTTGAATCCCGTAGCGATTCGCCGGGCAAAAATGGAGAACACCACCGGTTGCACGCTGTTGCCTGGTCTCGCACAGATCTTCCTTGCCGACGACTTTTTGGGCACTTCTGAATTGCCGTTGATCGCACTCGACCAGCAGTTGAAGCTATTTTTCGGTGTGGATGATCGCATCCAAATCCAACGTCGGCGGACCAAACAAGCCGTCTCCACGACGTTTTTCAAGGGCCGCAAGCACCTGGAGTATGCCTACGAGATTCGGCTGCACAATCACACCGAGCACAAGCAAATGCTGACGTTGGTCGATCAGATTCCGTTGTCGCAAAGCGAATCGGTGCAGGTTCGGCTCGATCTGGCGGAACCGAAACCTACCAATCACAACGACTTGAACATCCTGATTTGGCGTCTGGAATTGCCGGCGAAGCAAGAAATCCGCGTGCAGTTCGGCTTTAGCGTGGATCATTCGCCTTCGGATACTCTGGTCGGCTTGGAAACACGTTAGCGGCCCGGAGACAGGCGAGCCGTCCGAGACGACTTGGGAAAACACTCGACGACGGGTTGAGAAAACACCCGATGATGGCGTCGTCGGCTCCACGGCGAGCCGGGAACGTCAGTGACCGGAGGTGTTAGAATCACCCGACGACTGGCGTTGTCGGTTCTTTGCCCCCAACTTCGCTCGTAGATCGACGACGCCGCGTGGTCCCCTTGGCACACAGTGGGGCCAGACCTAGGATACGAAACGAGGAAACACGAACTACCAAACCCTAGTAGCGACACGAAGCGACGACGAGCCCCCCATGGCCGCGACGAGAGAACGAGTGCCGGTAACGGTGTTGACGGGCTTCCTCGGAGCGGGGAAGACCACGCTGTTGAACCACATTCTGACGGCCAACCACGGCAAACGCATCGCGGTGATCGAAAACGAGTTCGGCGAAGTCGGTGTCGATCAAGATCTGGTCATCAACGCCGAGGAAGAAATCTTCGAGATGAACAACGGTTGCATCTGCTGCACCGTCCGCGGCGATTTGATCCGTATTCTAGGCAATCTGCTGAAACGTCGCGACAAATTCGACTATATCTTGATCGAGACTACCGGCCTGGCCGATCCGGGACCGGTGATTCAGACGTTTTTCGTCGATGACGATCTGAGAACCAAAACACGCTTGGATGGGTTGATCACCGTGGTCGATGCCAAGCATGTGCAGCAGCACTGGAACGCCCACGAAGTGCAAGAGCAACTCGCTTTTGCTGACGTGATCCTGTTGAACAAGACCGACTTGGTGACACCAGACGTACTGGAGGAACTCGAACGCAAAATCCACGCGATGAACCGGCCGGCCAAAATCTACCGAACCACCCGCAGCGTCATCGACATGGACTGCATCTTGAATGTCGGTGGCTTTGATCTCGATCGCGCATTGGCCGTCGATCCGCAGTTTCTTGAGCCGGAATATCCGTTCGAGTGGAGCGGAGTTTACACGCTGTCTCTGGGGCAATACCAATTCGTCTGCCAAGCCGGTTCGCATCCCACGATGAAGATCGCGCTGCTACCCACAACCAGCGCCGATGAAGCAGGGCGTCTGGCCGCCGAAGCGACGGCGTTGGTCGTCTTCAGCGATGTCGAACATCCTGTCGCTCCTGGTGCCGCGTTGCAGGTCGGCCCCCAACTCCAGCGACTGCAACTGCCTAGCGGAGCGAGCCACCGTTTCCCGATCACGATCTCGGAAACGGCCAACTACGCGCTGTTCACCGAACACTGTCCGCATGAGGTGGAAGCGAGCCTCTGTGGTCCTCATGGCGTTCTCCAGCCGATCATCGACAAGCATTTCAAACATCATCACGAACACGATAGCGAAGTCACCTCGGTAGGGATCACTCTCCCTGGCGATTTGGACGAACAGAAACTCAACGCTTGGTTGGCCCAACTGCTGCAAACCAAAGGGGTCGATCTGTTCCGCATGAAAGGCGTGCTGAGTATTCAGGGCGATCCGAATCGCTTTGTGTTCCAGGACGTCCACATGCTGTTCGATGGTCGGCCGGATCGCCCCTGGAAGCCGCATGAGGAGCGATCGAACAAACTGATCTTTATCGGTCGCCATCTCAACCGCGAAGAGCTGATCGCAGGCTTTCGGGCCTGCTTGGCCTAGATCGCGTCGTGGGCTTCCCAGCAGCCGAGAGAGCTGCGAGTGAATGTTCACTTCGGGAGAATGGCCCCTCCTCCGGTCACGGGATCTTTGCTATAATCCTAATATTGTCGGCAGAAGCAAAATCGAGCAGTGGCTCTCCCCTCCCTCGTTCGGAAGCATCGGTCATGAAAATCGTCCGCATCTTCGCCCATCGAGTCGAATTGCCATTATGCGAGGGAAGTTACCATTGGTCGGGGGGAAAATCGGTAACGGTCTTCGATAGCACCATCGTCGGCGTGGAGACAGACACCGGGGAGGTCGGCTACGGCGAGGTCTGCCCGTTGGGGCCGTTCTATCTTCCTGCGTATGCGGAAGGGGTGCGTGCGGGACTACGCGAATTGGGGCCGCATCTGTTGGGCGACGATCCGCGCCAATTGGCCAAGCTCAATCAGCGGATGGATGCCGCCTTGAAAGGCCATCCGTATGTCAAAAGCGGCATCGACATTGCTTGCTGGGATCTGCTAGGGAAGTCGGTAGGTCTGCCGGTCTGCACCTTGTTAGGAGGCCGATTCGGCGACAGCATCCGTTTGTATCGGGCCATCTCCCAAGACACCCCGCAACGCATGGCCGAGAGGGTCGCGGCGTATCGGGCCGAGGGCTACACGCGGTTTCAATTGAAAGTCGGTGGTGATCCCGATACCGACATTCAACGGATTCGCCAAGTCGCAAGCGTGTTGCAACCGGGGGATCGTCTGGTAGCCGATGCCAACACCGGCTGGCTCCCCCATGAAGCCCTACGGGTCGCGCGTGCCGTCCGTGAGGTGGATGTGTACATCGAACAACCGTGCCTGACCTACGATGAATGCTTGGCTGTTCGTCGGCATACCGATCATCCGTTCGTCCTCGACGAAACGATCGACAGCTTGGAGGTGCTGCTGCGTGCCCGTGCCGATTTGGCGATGGATGTGGTCAATCTCAAAATCAGCAAACTTGGTGGCCTGACCAAAACCAAGCAATTGCGCGATCTGTGCGTTGCACTGGGAATCGCGATGACGCTCGAAGACAGTTGGGGCGGAGACATCACCACGGCAACCATCGCGCATTTGGCCCACAGCACGCCCGAGGCGTTCCGCTTCACGAGTACCGATTTCAATAGTTACGTCACGGTCAGCCATGCCGATGGCGCACCGCAGCGCAGCCAGGGCACGCTCGCTGCCTCGTCGGCTCCCGGCTTGGGGATTACGCCGCGAGCCGAGGTCATCGGGCCACCGGTGGTCGAGATCTACTGACAGGTAGTCGAGATCTGCTCAAGGAGCTGCCATGAGTTCTTATTGCTTGTCCTGGTCCGCTTGGCTCGTCGTGCTGCCGCTGTTGCTGGTGGGCAGTCAAGCGAACGCTGCTGAAGAACCTTCGCCGCTGGAGCGACGGTTGACCATCGATCGTTTATTCGGCACCCGGGAATTCGATCCCGACCCCGCACCGCTGCTGCGCTGGAGTCCCCGAGCGGGCGTCTATTACACCGTCGAAAAGGCCAACGTGCCCAAAACCGATGCGCCGAAAGCCAATGTGCCCAAGGCCGATGCTCCGAAAACCGACGCCCC
>CALEEC010000353.1 GCA_937949245.1 uncultured Gemmataceae bacterium
GCCAAAGTCCGTGGAATATCGAAGACGGAAACTTTGCTTTCTCCCGACAACCGCGGCTTGTGCGTAACGCCCATTTCCACCACGTCGAGTTTCTGTTGCCGTGCCTTGGTCAGCATCTCTGCGTTGACGAAAAAACCCTTCGACTCCGGCAGAATTTGCCCTAGAGCGTCGCGGCGAAACACCTTCAAAGCACAATCGCAATCGCGGACGCGCGTTCCCAACAGATTGCGGACCAGCACGTTGTAGCCCCAAGAGTAAAAGCGGCGTTTCCACGGATCTTGGCGGGCATAGCGGTATCCCGCGACGATCGGATAGCGTTGAGCCAAGTATAACATTGGCTCCAGATCGCGTAAGTCGAACTGATTGTCGGCATCGGTGAAAGCGACAAAGTCGTAGCGGGCCGCCGTGAAGCCGGTGCGCAATGCCGCCCCGTAGCCGCGATTCGACGGATGACGAATCAAGCGGACATTCGGCCGTAACCCGGCAATCTGCTCCACTTTACGCGCGGTCAGGTCGGTGCTGCCGTCGTCAATGACGAGAATCTCGAACTCGCGGAGAAACTCCGACAGTGCCAAATGGGCTTCGTTCAAAGCCATCTCGATGCTGTCGGCTTCGTTGAACGCGGGCATCACCAAGGAAAGAGGCCAAGTCGCTTTACGCGGGCGCTTGCTACGTCGGACCACGGGCACGCCTCCTTGCCGGCCGAGGGGTACGAGTCGTACCGTGCTTATGGCCGAGCCGAGCCGGTTTGTCAATGCCGAGCCGCTCTTGAGCTTCGACCGGTCGTTTTCCTACAATAATATGCCTTTCGCCGGGTTCGCCCTGGCGGTCCACTCTGTCGCGGAGCCTGCGATCATGAATGCCAATCAAGCCGCTCAACTCTATGCCGATGTCGAAGCCTTCTGCCAAGAGATTCGGCCGATCGAGGAACTTTGTTATGTCGAGCATCGGTTCAACGATCAGGTGATCCCCTTGGCCAAACGCTACGGATTGTTGGGGATGATCGTTCCCGAGTCCTTCGGCGGTCGGGGGGCCAATGCGGCTGAATATCTCCGGGCATTGGTGCGCATCGGTCGGGAAGGCACCGGGGTGCGGACGTTCTTTTCCGGCCATGTTTCCATCGGCACTTATCCGATCCTCAAATGGGGGTCGCCGGAACTGCAAGCACGCTATCTCCCGGCGGCCGTCACCGGCGAGAAGATCTTCGCCTTCGGCCTGACCGAACCCGAGGCAGGAAGCAATCCGCTAGAGATGACGACGACCTATCGTCGTGTCGGCGATCGTTTTGTGCTCAACGGCGTGAAATATCTGATCTCCAACGGCGGCATTGCCGATGCCGTGGTCGTCTTTGCGTATCCTGAAGAAGTGCCCAGCGGTCCGCCGCGGCGGATCAGTGCCTTTGTGGTCGACACGCATCAGAAAGGCTTCGTGGCTGAGAACTTAGTAGCCAAGATGGGGATGCCCACCTCGAATACCGCGATGTTTGCTCTGGAAAATGCCGAAGTGCCGTTGGGCAATCTGCTCGGGGAAGAGGGCGACGGTTTCCGCATCGCGATGGGCACGCTAGTCAGCGGGCGTTTGAGTGTGGCAGCTGGTTGCTTGGGAGTGATCGAAGACTGCTTGGCTGAGGTGATTCAATATAGCAAAGAGCGGCAGCAGCACGGCAAGGCGATTGCTCGGCATCAATTGGTGCAAGAACACATCGCGGCCATCGAAATGCACCGCGTGGCGTCGGAAGCATTGTTGGAACGTGCCGCCCAGGTCAAGACCCAAGCCGACGCCGAGCCGACCCATCGCGAGTGGCAACGCCAAGCCGATCTCCTGGCAGCCCAGGCGAAATTTTTCATCACCAATGCCGCCTGGGACAGTGCCGATCGGGCCGTGCAAGTGTTCGGGGGGCGGGGTTGGAGTACGCTCTACCGACCGGGCCGGCACCTGATGGACGTCCGCGTCTGTCGCATTTACGAAGGCACCGATGAGATTCTGAAACTGAAAATCGCCGCAGCCGTCTTGGGCAAAGAGTACGAAGCCTTCAAATGACGCTATTCGAGACACTTGACGACGGAAGGAAGCCACCCGACGACCGGCGTCGTCGGCTCCTGTATAGGCTTGAGCCGCGGACACAAGTCCGCGGGTGTTTTCGAGACACCCAACTGCCTGTTCGTCGATGGAGGGGATGGACAACGGACACGGCGGGCTGACGCCCGCCGCTCAGAAACGCGAATCGACGCGGGGAAAGGGCGAACCGTCGACGTCCGTCCATAGGGGCATGAGCCGCAAGTGCTTCAGAAGTATACGATTGCGTATTGCGGTGCCTTATTTCCCTTGCGGGGGTACGGCAGGAGCAGGAGGCTTCGCGTTCGCGAGAGCCGCGAGTTTGGCGAAGGTCGCGCGATCCAACACGACTTGCACGGCATTGCCGCGGGCCAGCACCACCTCGCCAGGGACCGCGAGCAGCAGTTTCGGTCCACCATCGGGAGCATTCGGCAGATTCGGCGGTCGACGCATCGGCGGCACTCCATTCGCCCAGACCAGGGCACCGAGGGTCAACGATGCTCCCACAGCGACCACGACCCCGAGTCGGCTTGCCGGCGACGTTGAGAAGCGGGGCTTTCGCATCAGCCATAGCCCACCCAACGCGATCGACAGAGATAACGCTAGGCCGATCATCAAAGTCTGATGGTTGGGAACCTCGGTGGCTGGCGTGTCTGCAACGATCCGTTCGGCATTGTCAAGATCGAGTTGGACGTTTTCCACATCGGGGCGGGCGTCTCCTCCAGCATCGTTGCGTGCTCCCTGAAGTGCCCCCGGGGGAACGATCACGCGTGGAGCTTTGGCCTTCTCGTCAAGTTCCAGACGAATCAGCACGGCGGCCGGGCGGGGAGGGGCAAGGTCCGCGTGTGCCGGCGCAACCGCTAGCCCGAGCCATCCCAGCAATCCGACTAGTCCTATCCACATCCCCGAGCGAAGTGCGAAGCTCATGACACATTTCCTTCTTAAGGATTGGCGAGCCGTAAAACCTGGCGGCCATCGGAGAGTATAACTCGTCGCGATGGCGAGGCGTTGGCGCGAATTTCAGCTAGCCGGCGTTTCGGGCGTGGTGGCCGAAGTCGGCGTGGAGTCGCCCGATGGATTGGCAGTGGCTTCAGCGTTGGTGGAAGTCGGGTTCGTGGCTGGCGTGTCGGACTTGGCCGCGGTAGGGGAGGCGGCCGCTTCGTCTTTCGCTTTGAAGAATGCTTCCAATTCGCCGAAGGTGTGCAAGGGGGCTTTGCCTTTGAGGGCCGCTTGCGACAACGTCGGCAGCGGCTTGGGCTTAGCCGGCTTGCGCGGTGGCATGGGCCGAGGTGGCGGCGGTGGCGGAGGCGTAGCTGCGGCAGGGGCAGCTTCTCCGCTGGGTGCTGCCGGTGGGGGGACAGGCGGTGCCTCGGGACGGCGCGGCCCGCGCGGCGGGGGACCACCGCGGAAACCCCCTCCTTGCGGGGGCGGTCCTTGGCGGGGGCGATCGAATCCACCTCCCGCAGGCCGAGGCGGACGCGGCCCGCGGTCGGCGTAACCTCCACGCGGGGGAGGACCTCCGGCAGCAGCTCCCACAGAAGCCGATTCGCCGGATGCCTGCGGACGGGGACCACCACGATCTTGGAAACGCGGCGAACGGTCCCCCATCTCCCGCGGACCAGGGCCAGGACGACGTTGTTCGCGTTCCGGCGGTTTCCGTTCGGTCCCCGGGGGAATCATCGTCAGCGACACCCGACGGCGGTCGGGATGCACCGTCAATACCCAAACCGTCACTACATCACCGACAGCAACCACATCATACGGGCTGCGGATGAAGCGATTGGCCATCTGGCTAATGTGGACCAGGCCACTATCTTTCAAACCAATATCGACGAAGGCTCCGAAGTCCACCACATTCAGCACGGTGCCTTTCAACTCCATGCCGGGTTGGAGGTCTTCCAGTTTGAGGATGCCTTTCTTAAAGATCGGCGGGGGAAGGTCTTCGCGTGGGTCGCGGCCTGGGCGTGCCAGCGATTCCACGATGTCTTGCAAGGTCGGCAGACCAGCACCGAGTTTTGCGGAAAGTTCCCCCAGATTCAGCGTGGAAAGTTTTTCGCGGAGTTGCTCCAACTTGGTTTTGTCGTTCAGGTCGGCCGGAACGAAACCCAGTTCAGCCAACAATTTTTCCGCGACGGCGTAACTTTCGGGGTGAATCCAGGTGCGATCGAAGGGGGTTTCCGATTCGTGGATCTTCAGAAAGCCAGCAGCTTGCGTGAAGCGTGCTGGCCCCAAGCCGGGCACTTGCAGCAACTGTTCGCGGCTCTTGAACGAACCGTGGGTTTTGCGATACTCGATCAGTTCCCGCGCGACTGCTTGATTCAGACCGGCAACATGCCGCAGCAACGGTACGCTGGCCGTGTTCAAGTCTACGCCGACGTAGTTGACGCACGATTCGATCACCGCTTCGAGCGACTCTTTCAGATGTTTGCTCTTGACATCGTGCTGATACAGCCCCACACCGACGTGCTGCGGATCGATTTTGACCAGTTCGCTGAGCGGATCTTGCAAACGACGCCCAATGGAGATGGTGCCCCGTACTGTGGCATCGAGGTTGGGAAACTCTTCCCGAGCGATCGGACTCGTCGAGTAGTCGCTGGCTCCTGCTTCGTTGACGATGACATAAGCCAGCTCGGCCGGTGGTTCCGGCATGGGTTCCGCCGGAACTACTGGTGGAGCCGGGGTTTCCGTAGCCCCCGCAGGCGGATTGCCGGCAGTTTCGGGAACCGTTACCGTTGCCGCAGCCCCACCAGAAGTGGAAGTCTCGGCCGCTGCCGGGGATGGGGCCGATTCTTGCGAAGATTCTGCACCAGAAGCGGAAACCTCCGTGGGAGTCGCGGCCGCTGTCACAGTCGGAGCCGCGGGGGAAGTCGATTCGCTCAATGTCTCCGCAGCGGAGGTATTTGCTACCGCAGGAGATGGAGCCGATTCGCTCGAAGATTCCGTACCGGGAGCAGCTGTCGGGGTCGAAGGAGGGGCCGATTCGCTGGATGATTCCGCCGTCGGAGGAACAGTGACGGTGGCCGATGGGCTAGGCGTTTCTGCGACCGCAACTGGTTGGCTCGGCGTTTCTGTATCTGTGGCCGAAGGGGATGCGGGCGGAAGCGTCGATTCGGGAGGAGTTTGCGGCGTTTCCGCATTGGGAGGCGTAGCAGTAGCAACTGCCGCGTCCGCGGTGGCCTCGGGGGACGTCGTGGTCGGCGGGGAGGCAGTAACTTCCGTGGCGGCAGAAGGTTCCGGCGCTGCCGCAGGAG
>CALEEC010000354.1 GCA_937949245.1 uncultured Gemmataceae bacterium
TCTTCAATGTCGAAGATGTGGGTGTTCTTCTCGAACAATTGCGCGATCAGGGCTTTATGCACCTTCATTTTGGTTTCCCCGACCCCCAGCGCACCGTAGACAATCTGATTGTCGCGCGGTGTGCCTTTGTCATGGACCTCGACTCCCTCGATGCCGACCGGCGGAACGGCATTGAGGTCGATCGCCACTTTCAAACTCGATGCAGTATCGCGAATTTTCTTCGGCAACAGCAGCGTGCCTGCCGCTCCTGCTGCGATCACCAGATCGCAATCGTTCAAAGCGGGCGCACCCTCGGCCGACGATGCCGTGCTAACCGCCTTCAATTTCGCTTCGGGCAAACGGGCACGAATGGCTTGGACCACGGCCTCGGCACGATCCAGTTGCCGTGACCCAATGCGTACCGAGCCACCGAGTTTGGCCAACAGATGGGCCACCCGTTTGCCTACCGGTCCCGTTCCGCCCAGAACTAAGCTGGTGGTTTGACGGAGATTCAGGTGCCGGGCCGCGGCGCGGACGGCCGCGGCCGCCGTGGTGTTCGCGCCGTTGGAGTCCAACAACACCGAGACGCTTAGGCCGAATTTCGGCAGCAAGGTCTTACGCACTTCGGCCAAGATCTGTTCGCCCAACGCGACATCGGACCCCCCGATGAAAATAGCCGTCCGGTGCAGATCTTTCGGTCCACGGGTGAAGATGGCCCCATGCACCAGATCGCGGACCTGTTCGGGTTGGACGTTGCCGTAGCTGAAAACATGCTCGGCCCCGGCATCGACCGCGACCACCCGATCAAACACGCTGGGGTGCGGATCGGTGTCGAGTTGAATCAGAATCTTGGGCTTTTCCATGCTCGATGCTCGCAGAAGCTTGAGGAAAACACTTCCCAGAGCGTGCCGCCGGCGACGTAACGACAGGCTCTGGCTGGCTGACTGGCGATTCTTTGGCTTACCGGGGCGGACGTACAGCCGGCTGAGTTTCTGCAACAGCGGGCTCCGGTTAGCTGATTAGCGATCACTTGGGCGAGAACGGATGCTTGACCGAATCTTTCTTGGCCAAAATGTCGCCAATGGTCGGCATGCCGCTGACAGCGTTTTTGATGGCCAATTTGGTCGCTTCGTAGTTGTACTCGAAAATCTTGGCATCATCATTCGCGGCCGGGTGAATGAATACCCCACAGACGATCACCCATTCGTCGGCCTTCGCTTGCGGAATGATCCCTTCGGCCACTGAATCCGCCACAGCGCGAGCCACCGCAGCCTGAGCCGGGCCGAACATCTGCACCGCTTGTTTCATACCTTTGATGGTCACTTTGGTAATCATGACCGTCGCGGGCTTGCAGACCAAATTGGGAGTGATGACGGCCAACAAGCTAGTGTGGCCGGCCGATTGGTTCGCTAATGCGTTCGCAAAAGCCACACCGACGGGACCATCTTTCGGTCCAATTAACAGGTCGATATGAGCGACTTCATTGCCATCACCGACCAAACCTTCACCTATCATCATCGACATGGAGTCTCTCCTTGTGTGAATGCATCCCATCGGGCACGATGCTACTGAGGGATGGGGGGAGTTTATGCCATCCCCCCGCCGAAGGCAAGCACTCGGGACTGCTTCGTTTGAAGAACATCACAAGGATCGACGATGCATTCGCAATCACCGACGTTTCGTTTGTCCAACACTGCTACGATGGTAGCGGTTCTTCTTGCTTTGGGCTTGGTCACTTTGGGGTTAGCCATGCTCGTTGCCCTGAATGACGATCGGGAGCAAGCCCTGCTATACCTCGGAGTTGGAATTCTGCTCCTCGGAGGAATCGCCTACTTGGCCCATCGTTGGTTGGTGTTCTGGATCGATTTTGGCGAACAAATTAAAATCCGCTATTGGAACCGAGTCGAAATCCATCCTTGGGACGAGGTGGCAAAAGTGGAATTTCGCCGTTCGGCTCGGGGGGGAGGCGAAATTCGCGTGTCGTTTCTCACCTTAGAATCCTCGATCGGCAGTCCCACAACCCGCGAAAGTGCCGAGGCCTTGGGGCAACATCTTCGGGGCATCGGTTGGGGCGGTTTATTTCACGATCGCCTCGCTGAGGGAACGTGACCCCTACAACAGAAGCCAATGCTAAAGTCGGTAAAATCCTTTGTCTGGGCAAAATTTTCTTGGATTTTGCGACGACTTCTCTAGAACCAAGAAAAGGGGGTTGATGGAATAACTGGAGAATCTGCGAAAGATACCCAGATTCTTCCCGACTCGCGGCAAAGTCGTTCGGTTTCACGGATGCCCGACGACCGCCCATGATGGAGGTGCTTCTGTGATGCTACGTCGTATGTTCTGTGTCGTGCTGAGTGCCGGTTTGGCCGGGGGACTCTTGGTGCCCCAAAATGCCTGGGCATTCGGCAAAAAGAAAAGCTGTGCCACGGCCTGCGTTGCGGGGGGAGCGGTGGAATGTGCTACCGATGGTACTGCAGATCCAGCAGTACAATACGTCACCCAGATGGTGACCCGCTATGAACCGCGGCAAGTCACCAAAGTAGTACCGGTGACGGTGCAAGAATGCGTCACGGTCCCCAAGACAGTGATGGTGACCGAATATCAACCGGAAACCAAAGAGGTGCTGACCACGGCGCGCAAGCTGGTACCTACCCAAGTGCAAGTGCCCGTCACCTACTACGAAACCGTGGCCGAAACCAAGACCGTACCGACCACCATCCGCAAACTGGTGCCCACCCAAGTGCAAGTACCGGTCACCTACTATGAAAGCGTGACCGAAACCAAGACCGTCCCGACGACAGTTCGCAAGTTGGTGCCCACCCAAGTGCAAGTGCCGGTCACCTATTATGAACGGGTGGCCGAGACGACCAATCAAGCGGTGACGCAACAATATTGCGAATACGAAACGCGGACGCAACCGGTGAATATTCAAGTCTGCAAGACAGTTATGGTGCCCGCTTCTTCGTGCGGTAGTGGTTGCGGAGCCTGCTGCGGGGGCTGCGCTACGGTGTGCCAACGCGTCGTCGAAACGCAAACCGTGATGCAAAACGTCACCGTCGCGGTTCCCAAGACACGAACGGTCGTAGTGCCGGTCACCACCTACAAGGATGTTCCCAAAACCCG
>CALEEC010000355.1 GCA_937949245.1 uncultured Gemmataceae bacterium
CGCCTTCGTGAGCGATAATCGCCTTCTTATAATCTTCCCAAGTCTCGGCCATGAGGGAATCCTCGGTTGCAAAAGCGGCTACTGGCCACAGTCGTTTGTCCGAACGACTGCAGCCGCCGCGCCGACCAATCTGATGATGCCGCGCAAAGATCTCTAATAGCATAAGCGTTCCTGTTGGGACTAAGCGGACAATACGGACGAAATCTCCCCCATAACGACTACAGAGGGAAAGGACATATTCCCCCGCCCCGGATTCGGCATGTTCGACTGGGGGCGGGCACAGTGGGCAAAACTCAGCGACTAAGACACGGCGGGCAAAACAAATGGAGAAAACACGGTGGGCGAAACACGACAGATGAAACATGGCGTGCGAAACACGGCGGGCTGACGCCTACCGCTCGGATGGAGGGTGCGTATCTCCCTCTCTGAGCGGCGGGCTGACGCCCGCCACAGCACCACGCAGAAACTCGCCGTGGCACCAGGCAAAACGGGGCACGAAAATTGGCCGCTCGGGAAGACGCACCTGCGCTCGTTCGACTGTGCACAATGCTGCTTCCGATGGTCCCATTTTTTCGGGGGAATTTACTCGGGTTGCGCTCCGGATTCCGAAGGTTTGCGTCGGGGTTTCTTGGCGTCGTTGCGTCCGGGAGCCAGTTCGCTGATCGTCTTGGCTTCGATGACTTTCTTTTCCAACAACAGATCACGCATTGTTTCGACCAACACGCGATTTTCGTGCAAGATCCGAATTGCCCGTTGCCGGGCATCCTCAAGAATTTCGCGGACCCGGCGATCAAGCCGTTCTTTGGCCGACTCGGATAGGGCGGGATGACGAATCGTCTGACCGTTGCGTTCTTCGTTGTAGCGTACCACACCGACTTCGTCGCCCCCCATGCCGAACTCTTCGACCAAGGCATGGGCAATCGTCGTGGCTCGTCTCAGGTCGTCGCTGGAGCCGATCGACAGATCATTCATGAACATCGCTTCCGCTTCGCGTCCGCCCATCAGCACGACCAGATCATCCAGCAGTTCGTTTTGCGTCACAACAAAGCGATGGGTGCGATCTTGATAACGGACGAAGCCCAATGCTCCGGCCATGTCGCCACGGATGGAAATTCGTTCGATCGGCGGAGCATGAGGACAGAACAACGCGCAGACTGCATGTCCTGATTCATGAGTAGCGACGACGCGTTCTTCGTGAGGCGTCAGTTTGGGCAGTTCGATGTATTCGGTCAAAGCCTTTTCGACATCTTGGGCCGTGGTCGCGTCGGTTCGGCCTTCGCGGAGTCGAATCCGGGCGATCGAACGGCACAAGGCATTCAGATGGTCGCCGCTGTAGCGTGTTCCCGGGGCGGCACCTTCGACCCAATCGGCGGTGCGTTTGACCGTGTATTCCAGCGCTTCAGGGGTCATTTGCAGTTTCATCTTGCGGTCGTAGATTTTCAGGATTTCCCGTCGATCGTCATGATCGGGATAAGGAATGTGCAAGTGAAACTCAAAGCGGCCCGGACGCAACAGCGCCGGATCGAGGATCTCGGCGAAGTTGGTAGTGCCGACCACAAAGACCAGTTCCTCTTTATGGAAGCCGTCCATTTCCGTTAGCAGTTGGTTGACCATCGAATGCTCGACGCCGCTGCCGGTGTAGGTGCCGCGTGCCGAGGCAAACGAGTCGAGTTCGTCGAAGACGATGATCGACGGGGCCGACTGCCGGGCTTTGTGGAACACCTGCCGCAGATTGTCTTCGCTTTCGCCGACCCATTTCGACTTCAATTCCGGCCCCGAGACAATAGTGATCGCGGCCCCGATGGCAGCAGCCATCGCCTTGGCAAAGTAGGTTTTCCCCGTGCCGGGCGGTCCCCAAAAGATCATGCCCCGGGGAATCAGTTCCTCAAGGCGATAGATTTCCTCTTCGCTGGTAGCCCGTTCGCGGCGGGTCAGCACGTCGAGGATTTCCTGACGCAAACGTTTTTTGACTTTCTCGTATCCCCCGATGTCCGTTTCGAGGTTGATTTCGGGGATCTCCAATGTCCCTATCGTGGCCTGCCGCAGTTGCCGATACGCGTTGCGAGGATCGGCAGGATAGTCTTCGCCCTCCAGAGTAGACAACAAACGCCGTAACCGCACCGCGTTCAAGCCGGAGACGTATTTGTACAACGCCCACGGATTGAAGTTTCGGCCAAACTTGCGGCTTTCGCGTTGGGTGATCAAACGACAAAGGCGATCGCGGGGAACGCCCAGCAGCGTGGTACGCGCCGGGAACAAGTTCTCGATGACCTTGGGCAACGGGAACGACGGATCTTTGAACCCCAGCCAGACCAACTCGGGGTTTTCGTACAGCAACGGGATCACTTCGCGGGCTTCGGCCGTCAGACCGCCTTGCGAAGTTGTCAGCAGATCAAGGTGCGGCAACACCACCACACGACGTTCGACCGCTCCGCGAACGGCTTCGCGCAACTGGGCGATCATCGTGCCCATCATGCCGACCGGCATCATCCCCGAACTGCTCTGCTGCTGTTCGTTTGGTCGGCCATCGAGATAGATGCAGCGAATGTTCTGCTGCCGAAGGCGTTGACGGATGTTCAAAAACAAGAACGGTGCCAATTCTTTGTCGCATTCGATCAAGCAAGGCAGGCTGCGTAGCAGTTTGGAAGCGATGTCGGCCAAGTCGCGGGAATAGGCGGCCTCTACCGCGGCATCGGTGGTCAACTCCGCGGGCAGGTCTTTCTCAGCAATGGTCAAGCTCATGGTGCGGCCTTTGTCCACAACGGGGCGTTAGGAACGAAGCTGACTTTGAGGTGGTCACACCTCGACAGTGATGGTCAACGACCCTTGTTCGGGATCTTCCGTAATTTCCTTGATCTGACCGAGCGAAGCCGCTTTGCGTTTGAGTGCCTCGGCCGTGACGCGATTGACGGCCTGGTTCAACTCTTTCTGGACGTCGGCCAGTTCCCCTTCGAGTTGCTCGGTCGCTTTGGTTTGCAAGCGGGCGCGATGTTGCTCGGCCCGGCGCTCTAATTCTTGGTTGAGCGTCTGTTGCAAGCGTTGGCGGATTTGTTCCTCACTCGGGCCGAAATCGTCGTAGCCGAGTTCTTCGCGTTGCGATTCCAACTCGACCGATTCGCTGGCTTCGGCCTTCACACTGACGGTCCCTTGTTCAGGGTCGACCGTGATCGTCACGCCGTTTTGCTGCCGACTCAGTTTGCCATCCGGTTGCAACTCGAAGCCACGGCCTTGCAATTCCTGACGCAGCAATTCGCGCATTTGCTCCGGGGGCAGAATCTCCAGCAGTTCCAGATCGCAACTGATCTCGTCAGAGGCCGACAGATCCCGGCGGATGCTCTCGCGGACGCGGATGCGGTAAGCTCGGCTCATACATGGATTCCTTTATTTTGAAGCACTGGCCAGAAAGACAAACGTTCTCTTACTTAGGTTCCGCTTCCGCTTTGCATGCGCAGCGGTTCAAGTTGTTGCAAGACTTGTCGCGCTCGTTCGGTGATGCGTTCTCCTTGCAAGCGTTCCCAATCCGACTTCCACAATTGACTGCTGGCATATTCGTCATCGTAAAAACTGACGTTGCGAGCGTGGCGTTCCCAGCGTTGCAGGCGTTCCATTTCCCGCAGCAGCGACAACGCGGCGCGTTGGATTTCCAAGCGATCGGCCAGTCGTGCCGGACCTCCCCCTTGCAGACCGCCGATCCAGAAAGCCGGCGTCATGTCGGGGGGGGACAGCACTTGCCCGGCCGCTTGGAGCAGGAAACGCACTAAATCAGGCCGACCGGCTTTTTCTGCCGCTTGCGTCAACGCGGTCAAAATGCGTTCCTCCGCTTGACCTTCTTGACGCATCCGATCCCAATGGGCGATCTGACCTTTGTTTCGTTCGATCTGCACCCAGCGATGCAACAAGGTGCCTTGCATAGCTTCCAAAATCAATGCTCCCGGCTCTTGCATCCAAGCATCGAGCGAAGGGAGGGCATCGAGGGCGAACGCGAAGTCTCCCGGATACATCAGCCAGCACAACGCATTGCGGACAAACCCCGGTCGGTGACGGAAGCCTTCGACCAGATCCGGTTCAGTGCGGATCGCTTCGTAGGCCAAAAACAACAGCAATTGATCTGCCGGCGTCAGCGCTTCGACGCGTACCGACCACGATTTCGTCTCCCTAGGGCTGTTCGCCGTCACCCACAGCAGGAATTCCAGAATTTCCCCGCTGAAGGACAACCCGAGTCGTTCCGGTTCGGTGCGTTCCCACAACCGGCCCTCGACCGCTTTGGTGCCTCGTAAAAACCGTTCCCGTCGCCAAGCGCCCGCACGGACCAGATACAGCACGCATCCTTTGGCCAAAGAATCCCGGATCAGATGCAGCGCCGCGGCACTCAGACAGTTGGGCCGCGCGTGTTTGCCTTCAATCAGCGGCTTGGCTTGCTCGAACGGCACCTGACGCAAAAAGAACCGCAAGATGCGAATCAGATTCGCCTCGAACCGCGAGACTATCAACGGTGTTTCGCTGTCGGACATCTCTTCGATCCTGCTGCGTTCTTCCTCAGCGCTGCTCCCGACGTCGGCATCGCCACCGCTCGATGCTTGGGGAGAATCTTTCCCCAATGCGCCGAAGCTACTCAACAGTCGGCCGGGGTCGTCGACGGGCACCAGGCGCAAAGCCTTTCCACAATCCTACCGCCGACGGGGCCGGAAAGCCATTGATTGCCAGCGAATCGCCCCGCAATCGAATTTCCAGCGTGTTGCGTTGTTTCCAGCATGGGTCGTCTGCCGAGTAACGATCGGTCAGAAAGTGAATCCGTTGATTGGTGGAACCGATCCACCGGCGTTGCGTGTCGGGGTGGTCGCGTAAGTACGGGCCATCGACGAGAATATCGCACAACTCCACTAACGCGCGAACCGCGGTATCGGCACTGTGGCGTAATTCCTCCAACAGGAAGCCCGTGAACACCATGACGGTTCGCCCCATGGCTCGCACCGCTCGGGCCACTTCGACCGCTCCCTCGGCGTGAGCCATCGGTTCTCCTCCCAACAAGGTGATACCTTCCACCTCGGGCGTCTGACGAATGTGTTCGATCAATGCTTCGGTGCGTACCGCTTCCCCGCCGCGAAACGGCAGATATTCGGGATTGCAACACCCAGGGCAACGCAGCGGACATCCCTGAAACCAGATGGCATAGCGTTTGCCCGGTCCCTCGGCCTCGGTGCAGGGGACGACTTGGGCGATGTGCAAAATCTCTCGGCTTGATGCTCCTTCGTGCGGCATATTCCTATCCTCGCCAGAGATTCCGTTGTCTCATTTTAGCAGGAGGGACCAATCTTTACTACTCCCGAAGTTCCCTCGTCACCAGCGATGTGTATGTCGCGGCGCAGGAACTGTTGGATGACGGCCGCATTGGTCAGCAGATGTTGCGTCACCTCGGCGACCGCATATTCCGAGGCTTGCTCGGCAAAACACAACGGCAACAGAATCTGATCAGCACTGTGAGCATCGACGGGTTGTTGACTTTCCATGAAACGAATCGCCGCGTCGGCGCAGGCATCCCCCACTGCTTCGGCCGGCTTGCCGCGTTCGCCCAGAGCGAAAAACAACGTCGGCACGGGAGTATCCAGGCATTGCACGGCCACGACCGAACCCGGCCCGCCGGGCCAGTGTTCGAGCGTCCATTGTGTCGCGATGCCGATGGAATTCAGACGCTGTTGCACCCGCTGGGCTTGACGCTGGGCCACATGGTTCGGCAACCCCGCGACGGCACTGAAGCCTTTAACCGCTACATGTTCCACCGGCCGTGTCAGATGCAAGCTACGGACCTTCGTGGTCGGCCCGATCCGCAGCCGAACTCGCCCTCCCCCCCGCGGATAAAAACCGGGACGATCCATCGTCAACCGCAGATCAAAGCCCATTTGTTCCAGATACGCGCGCCAAGTCACGTCGAGAAAGTGGAAGCACGGACTAGTGGCAACATGGGTTCCCCCTTCGATCACCACTTCCGATTCTCCCCCGGCCAAAGCCAACGGCAGGTAAAGCGTGTGGATCACCAAGCCGATTGAACCCGCGGTGCCGATGGGAAAATGATAGCTCCCCGGTTGCACTGTGCCGGGATGAAACGTAATCTCGGTAGAACTGACGGCATCGCCGGTCAAGCGGGCGTTGCCGATGGCCGCTG
>CALEEC010000356.1 GCA_937949245.1 uncultured Gemmataceae bacterium
GTTGGAAATAGCGTTCGAGTTCGCCAAACATTTCCGGCAGATGCCCGGTTTGTTCGCCAATGCCGACCAGATCAATGAACATGCTGGGGAAACGGTCTTTCTCGACGGCTAAGGCGTCTTCGAGCGATTCGCCCAGTTGCAAGCGTTGGGCGATGCGTTCGGCCGAAGGCCGTAGTTCGGCCGGCCCGTTGCGTGCTTGGCTGCGAAACACCTGCACTAACGTCAGCCCGGCCCCGTGGCCGTGACGCAAGGCACGACACCAAGCCGCCAAGGCGGCCAAAGAGTAAGTGGGAGACCCCATACGACCTCGACTCTGGCGAAAAGCCCAAGATTCTGCAGAGAAATCGACCGGATGTCCGTATAATAGGAGAATGAAAGCTCCACCGGAATATGATCCGCGCTATTTAGCCGGAATTGGCTGTTTCAACCGCCGCGACTACTTCGAGGCCCATGAAGTTTGGGAAAATCTATGGAAGGAATGCCAACCCGCGGTACGGAAATGGGTCCAAGGGTTGATCCATGCTGCGGTAGCGCTCTACCATGCCCATAGGGGCAATTATTTGGGAGCGCGACGGCTGTATGGTTCGGGACGACGGTACATGGAGATGTACCCGGTGCCCATGTGGGGGCTGGACGCCCGCCGCTTTTGGCAAGAAATGGAACGGACGTTGGCTCCGTTACTCCGCGATCCGCCAACGCTGCCGGAAACGATCGCCTTAGAGAATCCGCCGATCATCGAGTTGTGCCCTGCTCCGCTGGCTTGGCCGGACCCAACCCCTTGGTTGCGCGAAGACTCGGATCTGTCTTGAGGGGAAACGAAGTTGATGAACGAAGACCAACTGGCTTTGTCGCACTTCGGTGGCACGGTACGGCTGTTTCCGCTGCCCAACTTGGTCTTTTTTCCCCATGTGATTCAACCGTTGCACATCTTCGAGCCACGTTATCGGCATATGATGGCCGATGCCTTGTTGAGTGATCGCCTCTTGGCGCTGGTATTGCTCAAACCAGGTTGGGAACAAAGCTACGAGGATCGCCCGGCGATCTACTCGGTCGCTTGTGTCGGTCGCATCGCTGCGGAACAAATGCTGCCGGACGGCCGCTATAATCTCCTGCTGCGCGGTTTGCAACGGGTGCGTATCTTGGAAGAAATTCCCGATGGCAAGCCGTACCGCTCCGCTCGGGCGGAATTGATGCCAGATGACGAAATCTCGTCGATCGAGTATGTGATTGAATTACGCCGGCGTTTAGCGGAATCGGTACTACCGCGGTTTCCCGAAACCGGCGGCGCACGCGAACAATTGGCCGAACTCTTCCGTGGCGAGATGCCTTTGGGGGCATTGTGCGATATTCTCGCCTTCGCCTTGCCGTTGCCGTTGGAATCGAAACAGCGCTTGTTGGAAGAAACCACGATCGAACATCGGGCCGAACTGCTGTTGGAGATTCTGGGGCAACCGCCGAAACCGCAACCGACGATCGTGGTGGCCAGACCGCGGAAGTTTCCCCCCGACTTCAGCTTGAATTGATCGGATGCTCCCATGCTCATCTGGCGAGGATCGTTTCGTCCGCTCCAAACGGCGAGCCATGGACACAGCAGGACATGAACACGGCGAAACATGGACACGGCGGCTGACGCTCGTCGCTCGGGGAGCTGGAACTATCCCGCCGAGCGGCGGGCGTTAGCCCGCCATGGCTGTTGTCAGCACCTCCGTCGACGTACATCGATAGAGCGTCAGGAATATCGACGGCGTGCCAGAAATGTCGATGCCGCGCCGTGGCGGCCCAGCGCTGGTCTCGCCTAGTCGCGGGGATGCAACGAAAAGACGATGTCTCCCGTCCCGACCTGCCCCGCGGCGTTGCGGACGCGCACCATGACCACATGCGTGCCCGGCTTCAGGGCGTCACTGCGGAAGCGGAACGTCTTGGTTTTGCCATCGAAGATACCATCGCTGGGCAACAACGGCACCCAGCGTTTGCCGTCGATCGCATACGCGGCCGAGGTCAACCTCGCCCAGTCATCGACGGCCAGCACCTCGAACTGCACCGTATCTTGCACATGGCCGACGACCTTTACTTGCACCTTGGGGGGAGTGTTGGCCACAAGGATCGGCTTGCTGATTCGCTCGGCTGTCAAGGCCGTGGCATCGTCGTTGTCGGGGCGATCACTGGCTACCAAGCGAACCTGATAGATGCCGCTGGGCAAGGTTTGCGTGTCCCAGTCGTACTCGGTTTTCCCCCAAGATTCCTCCAACAGCAACCAATCCTTCCAACCTTCCTTGCGGACGTACAGATGGTAGGTCAGGTCGTCTTCGTTGGCATCGGTCGCAGTCCATTTGAGTTTGAGTTTGCCCGGTTCCTTCAGCGGGGTGAGGTCGATGTCGGGAGTTTCCAACTGCGTGATCGTCGGTGCCTGATTCAAGGTGGCATAACGAACGACGACTTCGTACAACCGCGGGGTGACCTCGGGGTGTTGCGTACCAAGGGTGACGCGATATTGCAAAAATCGGCAATTAGGCAGCGCGATGCGGCTGGTCGAGGGGTGGCTGAGTTCACCGCTCCAATCGGTCCAGGTGTCATCGGGTTCGGAGACATTACCGCCGCGGACGGCCAAGCGAACACTCGTGCCGGAGGGCAACTCGGCCCGCCAACGGATCGCCCCCCAGTGACTGACATACTTGGCGTCATGCACCGGTGAATAGTAGATTCCCTGCGATAGATAGCGATCTTCGTAGCGGTACAACTGCCCCGGGTCGCCGGTGGCCAACACCAAACTACCGTCCGCTCGGCGTAGGATCGCGTGAATTTGGCCGTGTTCCAACCGCGCGATTTCGCTATTTTCCGTGGCTTGCTCCCGCAGGGCAAACAATCGGCCATCCATCCCGGTGCCGACCAGCAATTCTCCCGAGGCGGTTTGGGCCAAGGCCAGCAGCAAGGCTTTCTCGCGAAATACCTCGCAGATCGAACCATCGCGGCCGATCCGCCAGACCGAGTTGTCGTCGCTGTTGGGGGCTTCCGGGGCACGACTGGGGGAACTAAGTTCAGCATCGCGGGGCCGATCTTTCGATAGAGCCGAGCTTTCGCCCGACTTGGTAGCTTCCGCTGTCGAAGTCGCGACGGTGTCGGCACGCGAAAACGAGGTCAGCGTCGCTGCGGTGGTCTTGTCCGTTTTCGTGGTTGCCGATGCGGTGACTGCTCCCCGTCTTCGCGTGGGGGCACTCGTTCCCACATACAATGCCTCGGGCGTCCACAACAGACACCGAATCTCCGATTGTGGAGCCTGATGTACCACGAAGCCTTTGCCGGCTCGTTCGATCTGATAGACCAAGCCTCCGCGGTCGGTGCCGGCATATACCGTACCATCGGCTCCCGTAGCCAGGCACAGAACGTGATCCTGCTTGGTCTGCAAATAGACCGATACCTGTCGCTCGGCATCGATGCGGAGAATGCGTCCATGCGGTCCGGTCGCGGCTAACAGTGCTTTCGATTTCCCCTCGTAGGCCAATGCCCACAGATACAACTCTTGAGTCTGGACATGCACCACCGCTTTATCGCCGACGACTTTCAGCAAGGTGCCATCCGGCCCCGTACCGGCATAAACTTCGCCTTGAGGGGTGGTAATCAGGCTAAGAACCTGCGTTTCTTTGCTTTCGTACAACGTGGTGACCCCACCTTGCGGACTAATCCGCAACAGCATCCCCGGATTGCCGGCCGCGACGTAAAGTTGGCCTTGGACGTCTTCGGTGATGGCCCAGATGTGACCCAAGGTCGGCAGCCCCTCCACGGCGTAGGGCTGAATCTTCTTCGCCAGGCAAAGTGCCCCTTGATCGGTGCTGACGACGCCTTGATAGCGAGTCGCGGACCAAGCCCCTGCCGGAGTGCTATGCCAAGTTTTCGCCTTGGTCGCCTCCGCGAAAGAGCCATTGGCTCCCAGCAACACGAGCGTCAACAGCCAGCGCAAGCAGATTGGAGTCTTCATAGGTAGCCTCGTAATTCGGCAGCGTAGACGATGTTTTCTCAAGCGAACTGTTGCAGCCTGGAGGATGTTCCCCGCAAGCGCACTTCCCGCAGCTGGGGCTGGCTGGACGATGCTTCCGACCGCAGCCATTTCGGTTGCGTTAAGGCACTCCTGGCTTGCCCGACCGGACTTGGAAGCTGACCACTTCCGAGCCTTGAATGATCCAAGGGGTAGGCTGGCGTACCGTCAGTGCCTCATGCGTCAACTGCGGCCCGGTGCGTCGGCCTTGACCGAGGATCTGCACCATACTGCCAGGGAGTTTCGGATAAGCGTTGGCTTCGAGGGTGACCCCCGAAGACTTCGTCGGTAGACGCAACGCGATCAGGTTGCGTTGGACTTCGGTCTGTCTGCGGATCGCTTCCAACAGTTGTGTCAGCGATTGCGGTTGGGCCAGCAAAGGTTGATCGCGGAGATCCAATCGCAGGCGTTGCGCGTCGTCGCAGATGGTCAAGCTGTATTTTCCTTCGGGCAGATCCGCAGGTAACGGAAAGTGCAAACGTTTGCGTTGCAGGTTGCCGCGGTGCGGTCGGAGGAACACATCGACCACCAGCGTATCTCCGGGGGCGTACTCGTCGGCTTGCAGTTCGACGCTGTGGATGTCGGCCGTCGTGCGGCCAGGGCGAATAAGGGTTTCGCATTCGATCTTGACGATGCGAACCTCCGCGAAGCTATTGTGAGTCAATTGCGTCAGCAAGGCTCCGACCTGCGAATACAACGCGATCGGTGCCCGACTGCCGGAGAAACTCCCTCCCGAGAAGGTATCGCGCCACACGATGGGAGAGTGATGCTCCAACTCGATGCGGAGCATCAACTCGGCCGTCAATTCTTCGGGGAGGTCGCCTTCCATGTCAACCGAGTTGGTTAACGCGGTATAGACCAAGGTGGGGAACAGTTGGCGTTGGCGAACCACTTGCACCTGGAAGGTGCGGCTGTCGCCCGGATCGCGGCGGACGGTCATTTTTAGCGGCACCATATCCGGCTTGCGTCCCAGCCAACCGGCAATGCAAGTGCTGACATCGGCATTGACCACCCCGACCATCTGCAACGGTGACCCCATCTTAAAGCTGACCGTCTGCCGGGGGTAAACGGTATGGATGTAGCCGGTCATCATCGGCAGTTCGCAACGACCGATCGACATAAACGGATGCCCCCAGCCGTAGACATGCTCTCCATCGACATGCGTGACAGTGCCAATGCCGGACAGATCGAAGTCACCGGTGATTAGCGACAGTCCCAAGACACCGCCGGGAACCAACGGGGTCTGTTGGCTTTCTTGAACGATGTCGCTGGCCGCCGCGCCGCCTTGCATCGGCACTAGTCCGCTGTTGCCTAGGCGCTCCTTGAGGAGTTTCAAAGCGTGCGGGGTGAAACCCGTGGCCGCGATGGGTGTTTGCAACGGCATCAGGGTCAAAGTATCGTCCGCAGCCGCGGTCGCCGGTTCGTGATAGGCAGCCACTTGGGCCGACGCGAAGGTTTTGCCATCCAGGTGCAAGGGCGTTTGCAGGCCGACCGGCTTGGAGCGCGATTCTTTCTGGTCGTGGGCCAGCACGTAGTTTTGCATCTGCGTGAATGGAGTGATGCCGGCGATCGGCTCTTTGCCGTACGGCCAGGCATAGGCGACGGCCCCGAGCAATTTGCCGTCGATGTACACCGGCGAACCGCTCATGCCGGCGATCACGCCGGTGCGTTCGAGCCCCAAGCCAGACAGCCGGGCCAAGATCATATCTCGGCCGGGGCTGGTGTTTTTCAAGACGCCCAAGATCTCGACCTGGAACGGCTCGACTTTGGTGCCTTTCATGACAGTTAGGCCATGCCCTTTCATCCCCGCACGGACTTCATCGACGGACAAGATCGGCTGCTTCTTCGGCTTGGCCGCGATGGGGAGGGCTTGGGCCACAACGGGCAAGGCTAAGACGGCCTGCACCCCAGCGGACAGCGCGAAGATGCTCAGCAGCAGGGACAGACAGACTGAAGCGATCATGGGACATGCCTCCGTAACGTGCCGCGAGGAGGAATGGCCACCGCGATTCGTCCCTGAATCGTCGGCAGGGGGTCCAATCATCTACCACGAGGGAGGGGAGTCCCTCGAAGGAATGGCGCAAGCAACAGCGTTGATGCGGGAGAGTGTGGAGTGGGCGCGGATCTCAGCCGTCTGATCCTGGCATGAGGGCGTCTCAACTCGCGTGACGGAATCTACTCAATTCTTTCACTTCTCACAAGCCCGATTGCTCAGCGGAGGCCAAGCAGCGGAGAAGTGGCGACTGCCGGGGGGAGTTTCCCGCAAAGTCTCTCTCTGTAATGACATTCTACGCCGTGATGGAGGCAAAAGTAAATTCACCTCGCCGCGCGTTGCTGAAGAAATGGGAAAATTTCGGCACGGAAGCCCCCATCCCCTCCCCCCTGAGCGGCGGGCGTCAGCCCGCCGTGGTATCCCTCATGGGATACTTCGACCTACCGAGGTATCTATCAGGATCTGATCCGATCAATTGCTCGCTGCCGTGTCGCGGACGGTTCATTCCTCGAAAACCTGAGCTTCTTCAGGATCGCTCAAAACTCCTTCGTCAAACTGTCGTCTGACCCAGCAACGTGAAGTCACCAAGTGGGAATTTCCAACAGATGGCGGCTCCAGACTTTCAACAACGGCATAAGTATCGGGTAGTTGTGGCTCCTATCATATTGGCTTGAGCAATAGAAAACATTTAGACCACGGCCGGCAGGGCGAAGTTGGCAGCAGGCTATAGCCAACCGCGAAGCGATAGGCGATAATGGCTGCACCTTGGTCATGTTGCGGGGACTGATCCCCTAGCGAGCCTTGATCTGCCCGGAGTTCGTTCATGAGCATGTTCCAACCCGGCGATGAGCCGGCACCCTTGTTCCAGTTGAAGCATTTTCTGGGACAAAGCGAAACTTTGGGCGAAATCTGGCAAGCGACCTCCCCTTGGGAACATGAAGTCGCCTTGCGCATCATTCCAATTCGAGAAGACCTGAGCCATCATCCCGTTTTCTCCTCTCCGTGGTTTCGTCGGCTGGAGCATCCGCATCTGATCCGCCTGTACGGCTATTGGTTACGCAGCGCCCCAGCCATACTGATCGAGGCCAGCCAAGTCGGTGATCCGTTTCTCATCAGCGGACGTGCGACCGAACTCATTTTGGTAACCGAGTTGGCCCAACGCTGCCTCAATAAGCGCCTCCAAGAGTGCCTCGATCAGAATCTCGAAGGAATTCCCCTCCCCGAATTGCTAGATTACATGCAGGCCGCTGCGGAAGCCCTTGATTATCTCCACCAGCCGATCCATGAGATGCGCTCGGGAGCCTTCGAGGCGCTGATTCATGGCGACATCAAGCCCTCGAATCTGCTGCTATGCCAAGGTCAACTGAAAATCAACAACACCGGCGTATCTCGCCTGATCGCCGGGGCAACCAGCACCTCCGGTTCGTCGATTTACTTCATGTCGCCGGAAGTGATTGCCGGCGCTCCGCAGGTGGCAAGCGACCAATACTCATTGGCGATTGTGTACGCGTTGCTACGCACTGGCTCGCTGCCATACATGGCCCGCACTCCGGGCGAAATCCTCACCGTGCATCGCAGCAATCGCCTGGACCTGAGCAAACTTCCGCCCCGCGAAAGTGCCGTCGTGCGTCGTGCGACGCAACTCGATCCGCAAGCCCGATTTCCCACCGTCAAAGACTTCGTCGCCGAACTACGGCAAACGATCGAAAACACCTACAGCGGCACCTTCCCGATTCTGAAAGCGGATGATTTGCTGGCCGGCGCGGCCAAGTCGTCGGGCACGGCCGCGGCGGCCAGCGAGGATTCCGCACCGACGCATGGGGGTTGCCAAGTCGGAGCGCGAGACCTGCCCCCGGTGCAAGAGTCGCTCGCCGCGACTGCCCATGCTGCGCCTGGGGGCCAACCGGCATCGCGAGCCGCGGCGGTCGAAGAGTCGGCCCCCACGGCAGCAGTGCAACTGCCGCTGTATTCCCCCGCAGCCCCGCAGGCACCCGGCGTAGCTTCGACGAAAGCGGTTGTCAAAGGTGCCGACAAATCGAACGCTCCTACAGCGGCTTCGGCAGTGGCCCCGAACTTGCCGCGCCATGCTCCTCCGGCTGCTGCTCCGATCGATCCGCTGGACGCCCCGACCAAAGCGGTGCCGATCCGGTCGGCGAAGGCTTCGTCTCCCGTGTCGGCCGGGGCATCGGCGAAAGTTCTACCGATTCCTCCTGTCCAAGTCGCCGTGTCGGCCTCCGAGGAAGAAGAAGCGGAGGATAGCCATGTCGCTACCGTATCCTCGAAGATCGATCTTTTTATCCAAAGTCCGCCGCCGCTGCCTCGTCCCGATGCATCCGCGAAAGTTCCCTCGACCGAGGGGAGCCTCGAAGTTTGGGAATCGACTCCCACGGCCCGTTCGTTGACGGATCTGGAAGCCGACCGGCCCGACGCACCTTTGGCTGATCTTTCCGATTCGGTGACGACCACCGATTCTCCCGGAGCCGCGTTGTTTCCTGGTTCGCAGATCGGCATGGGCCACAAATTGGTCAAACTGCTGGGGCGTGGCGTCAATGGTGAAGTCTGGGAAGCCCGCAAACCGGGTGGGAAAGTCTGCGCCGTCAAGGTGATTCGCAACCTCCGTGATCGCGAAAGTAAACAAGAATTCAAATCCTTGGAATTGATGAGGGATCTGAACAATCCTTACCTGCTGGAGGTCGAAGCCTTCTGGCTGCTAGATGCCCAAGGCGAAGTGGTACCGGTAGAAACTCTGTCGAAACCCAATCCACCGCGTGTCTCGATGTTGGTGATCGCCACCCCGAAGGCCGAGAAAAACCTCTTGCAGCGGTTGAAAGACTATCAGCGGGCGGGTTACGTTGGCATTCCTTTAGCGGAGCTGTTGCGTTACATGCGGCAAGCCGCGGAAGCCATCGATTACATGAACACGATTGCCTCGATTCAGCATCGCAACATCCGCCCCGAGAATTTGTTGTTGACCCGCGAAAACACCATCAAAGTCAGCGACTTCGGCTTGGCCAAACTCGTCGATGGCGACTCTGTCCGCATTCACAGCGACAGCGTGGGCTTCACCTACTATTACGCCGCCTCGGAAATCTTCAACAAGCAAGTCACCCGTTGGACCGATCAGTACTCGCTGGCCGTGACGTATTACAAACTGCGTACCGGCGAACTCCCCCTCGATACTAAAATGTCGATCAGCGAGTTGATCAAAGCTCATGTGGAAGGACGCCTGGAATTAGATCTGCTCGAAGAGCCGGAACGTCGGGTGATCGCCCGAGCGACTTCGGTTCAGCCGTCGCAGCGGTACGATAGCTGCATGGAGATGGTCGAGGCTTTAGAGCGGGTCTTTCTCGACATGATGACCTCCGGTCCTTCGATCCTACCGATCACCGACGACGGCAGTCGCAATGGCGTACGCCAAGAACCGTTCCTGACCGAGAAATTGACGCAAATTCCGCTGGGGCGGCCCCGCCCACATCCCGTGGAAGCCCCCTCGGAACCACCGGGGGCCGACTTGTCGATGACCGTCGAATTGCCCGCCTTCCCCGCGGCCAAGACGCGAGCCAAGGTTCCTCGTCCGCAGATCGACGAGATGTTCGACCCGTCGGCTACCTTGCTACCGCTTCTGCCGCAGGCAGCAGCGGGTTCCGAAGGTGCTGCTGTAGCTGCTGCCGCGCCGCCCTATCATGGCCGGAAAGCACCTCCGCGCCCTCAAACTCCCGCCAGTGCCGAGCGACTTGTTTCGTCGAGCCCCCTTGCTGCGGCCGCATCTGCCGCAGCAAGGGCACCCGCTGAAGCGTCGCCCCTCCGTTCTGCTCCCCCGCAACCGGTCGATGCTTCCGCGGAAATCCCCGTCCCGCAGGCGTTCGAGGATGGGTACGTCCCTTTGCCCGATTGCAACGTCGAGATTCAGTACTACGAACAGATGAACCTGCAGCGTTTGTACTCCCTTCGCGTGAAGGTGAACAAACGCACGAACTTGCAGGAACATTGGTCCGCCGAAGCGACTGATGCGGTGGTGCCGTTGTTGGAGATCGAACCACTCGTGCCAGGATGCGTCGTCACCCCGGAACGCGCCAGCGTTGCCGTTACCGATGTCGAATCGGAAGCGGTCTTTTGGGTGACTCCTCTGGCGGTCGGCAATCTCGAATCGCCGAAATTGGCTTTCCGTCATCTGGGCCAAGTGATCATGGAAGCGCCGTTGAAGATCCGCGTCGTCAGTCTTTGGCCTGCTTGGCTGCTGCTGCTGTCGGCTTTGCTTTTGCCGCTGGTGCTAGGCGTCTTCCAACAAGAGTACGCCGCGGGGCAAACCGGAGGATTCGCGGTCTATCGCTATCTTGCCGGGGAAATGCTCGGCTGGTTGTCGCCTACGGTTCTGTTTTGCGGTTTATTTCCCGCAGCCCTGATGCTGTTTTACCTCAGTCGCCCCCGGACGGTCGAAGAAGTCGGGGAAATCTCTCAAGAAAGCACCCTGTAGGGAATCCCCCCTGTCTTATGAGAACCACTGATGGGAATGAATCTGCCGAGTTCTGCTGATCCGACCGTGATCGAGTTGGATGTACGAACCGATGAAATGCTCGTAAACATGGGACCGCAGCATCCTAGTACCCATGGCGTGCTACGCCTGGTGCTGCGAACCGATGGCGAAGTCATCTCCGAAGTGGTGCCCCATCTCGGGTATCTCCATCGCTGCGCCGAGAAAATCGGCGAAAATGTCACCCCCATTCAATTCATCCCCTACACCGATCGCATGGACTACCTCGCAGGGATGAACATGAACCTCGGCTACTCGTTAGCGGTGGAAAAACTCTGCGGTATGAAGATTCCCCCCAAAGCACAAACGATTCGGGTGATCGTCTGCGAATTGAATCGCATCGCCAGTCACCTGGTCGGCATGGGAGCATATGGCCTCGACCTGGGCACCTTCAGCCCGTTTTTGTACGCCTTCCGCGAGCGGGAGCAGATCCTCGATCTTTTCGAGGAAGTCTGTGGTGCTCGGTTGACGTATAGCTATGTGACGATCGGCGGGGTGCATGACGATCTCCCCCCTGGTTGGCTCGACAAGTGCCGCCGCTTCTTGGAGTATTTCCGACCGCGTATTGCGGAATATCACGCCTTGCTGACGCACAACCAGATTTTCGTCAAGCGGACTGCCGGCATTGGCGTTTTGTCCAAAGAATTGGCCTTAGCATATGGCTGCACGGGGCCGATGCTCCGCGGTTCGCTCAATCGCAACCAAGGCGACCCAGCCTGGGACTTACGCAAGATCGAACCTTACAGTGGCTACGAGCATTACACGTTTGACGTGCCCATTCCGCCCTTTGCCGAGGCTCCTCCGGAAGCGGTGATTGGCGATTGTTGGCATCGTTTTTATGTACGGATGCGTGAAGTGGTCGAAAGTCTGCGGATCGTGGAGCAAGCGCTCGACCGTTACCCGACGGCCGAGGGAGCGCATCGCATCGAGATGCCGCGTGCTTTGCCGGCAGGGGAAGCGTATGTGGAAACCGAATGTCCTCGTGGCCAGATGGGATTCTATGTCGTTGGCCGACCGAGCAAAGAAATGGTCCCGTTGCGAGTACGGGCGCGGTCGTCGAGTTTCAGCAATCTGAGCGTGGTCAACCAGATCTGCAAAGGCTGCCTCGTGGCCGATATCCCCGCTATCGTCGGCAGTATCGACATCGTGATGGGCGAGATCGATAGGTAGCTTGTCGGCTTGCATCCCCTGGCACACAAGGGGCTGAAGCCCAATGCTCGGAGGTTGGCAAGCTCCCGGAGCAGCAGGCGTCAGCCCGCCAGGGCAGGGGGCAAACTGGGCTGCTCCTCGCGCCAAACAGACGCGGTGCTTGCAGATGGATATAGATGCAGGGAACAAACCCGAAGAGTTGGTGTCCCCACTCGGCAGAGTGTTTTTTCCTGACTCAATTGGATTACTGTTGCGTACGTGATGAGGTCCAACGTTGTTTGCGTTTTGCTTCCGAATGGAAACATCGTGACTAGAAATGGAGGTGAGGGGACTTGAACCCCTGACCTTCTGAATGCCATTCAGACGCGCTACCAGCTGCGCCACACCCCCGTATCGTTCCTGTAACTTAGCGGTTTGAAACGGCACTGTCAACCTGGCTTGGTGTCTTTCTGGCGAATTTCTCGCTCGCGCCGCTCGAGGAAATCGAGTCGTTGCTGCTTGCTCCAAGCGTCGCAAGTCCGCAACAACCACTCCGGTTGGGTAAGCTGGAAAACTAGGGTTGAATTTCCGATCGACCTCTCTAATGTAGCACAGCGATCGGATTAGTCCGCATCACCTATAGTTTTTGGGTGCGATTCCAACAAGTGAGGTACTCATGCCAGGTCGGTCGATTCGCACGTTTACCGTTCTGCCCCATCTCCCCGAGCGGTTGCGTCCTTTGCAAAAACTCACCTACAACCTGTGGTGGTGCTGGAACTCGGAAGCCGTAGCACTGTTTCGCCGGATTGATCCCGATTTGTTCGAGGCGCTCGATCATTCGCCGATGAAACTCTTGGGCGCTGTCGATCAATCGCGTTTCGAGCAGTTGCTCAAAGACGATGGCTTCATGGCCCATATGGAACGGGTAGAGTCGGCTCTCGACAACTATTTGGCGGAACCCACTTGGTTCCAAGAAACCTACAACAACCCCAATATCAAGATCGCTTACTTCTCGGCCGAGTTCGGCATTCACGAAAGCATTCCTGTCTATTCCGGCGGTTTGGGGGTGCTGGCCGGTGATCACCTGAAAAGTGCCAGTGACCTGGGATTGCCCCTGATGGGCGTCGGCTTGATGTACCGCGAAGGCTACTTCCGGCAGTACCTCAACGTCGACGGTTGGCAGCAAGAACGCTATCCCGAAAACGATTTCTTCAATCTGCCGTTGATCCCGGAAACAAAACCCGACGGTACGCCGGTCTTGGTCAGTGTCACCATCTCTGGTCATGAGGTCAAACTGCGGATTTGGCGCATCAACATCGGCCGGATTCCGTTGTATCTGCTCGATGCGAATATTCCCGAAAATTCGCCCGAAGATCGCAGCATCACCGCCCAGTTGTACGGTGGCGATCAACATATGCGGATCAAGCAAGAGATCGTTCTGGGGATCGGCGGTCTGCGGGCGTTGCGTGCTTTGGGGAAGGAGCCGACGGTCTGCCACATGAACGAGGGGCATGCCGCGTTCTGTGCCCTGGAACGCATTCGTTATTTGATGGAGACGGAAAATCTCGACTTTGCCACGGCCATGGAAGCGGTCAAAGCGGGGACCTGCTTCACGACCCATACCCCGGTTCCGGCGGGGAACGATGTGTTTCCGCCGCATATGATCGAGTATTACCTGGGCGATTACATGCGGGCGCTGAAGCTCGATCGCTACCACTTCCTGGCATTGGGGCGACAGAATCCGAACGACGAAGGCGAACCGTTCGGCATGACGGTCTTGGCGATTCGCTTGTCCAATACCTCCAACGGTGTCAGCAAACTGCACGGCGTCGTCTCCCGCAAGATGTGGAAGGCGATTTGGCCGGAACTGCCGGAGTCGGAGATTCCGATCATCTCGATCACCAACGGAGTGCATACGCAAAGCTGGGTGTCGCCGGACTTTGCCCATTTGTACGATCGCTATCTGGGGCATCAATGGGTGGATCGTCCGACCGATCACGACATCTGGAAACGGGTCGATCATATTCCCGATGCGGAACTCTGGCGTACCCATGAGCGGTGCCGTGAGCGGCTGGTGGCATTCTGTCGTGCCCGGTTGCGGGCGCAGTTGAAACGCCGCGGCGCCCCGCCGGCGGAAATCGATGCTGCCGATGAAGTCCTCGACCCCGACGCGCTGACCATTGGTTTTGCCCGCCGCTTCGCGACCTACAAGCGGGGGACGTTGGTGTTCCGCGATCTGGATCGGCTGATCCACATTGTCAACGACAAAGATCGGCCGGTGCAATTCGTCTTCTCGGGCAAAGCACACCCCAAAGACCACGGCGGCAAGGAATTGATCGCCGCTGTGCAGCAGTATGCCCGCCGTAGGGAATTGCGTCGGCGGGTGGTGTTCATCGAAGATTATGACATGAACATCGCTCGGCATATGATTCAGGGGACCGATGTTTGGTTGAACAATCCTCGGCGACCGCTGGAAGCGTCGGGCACCTCGGGAATGAAAGGGCCATGCAACGGTGGCTTGAACATGAGCATCCTCGACGGCTGGTGGTGCGAAGGCTACCAGGGGGACAATGGCTGGAGCATTGGTTCCGGGGAAGAATACACCGATTTGCAGTATCAAGATGAGGTCGAGAGCCGGGCGTTGTACGAACTGATCGAGAAAGAATTGGTGCCGCTGTTCTACACCCGCGGTTCAGATGGTCTGCCGCGCGGTTGGCTGAAGCGGATGAAACGCTCGATCTCGACGATCGTCCCGGTGTTCAACACCAACCGGATGGTGCAAGAGTACGTCGAACGCTGTTATTGGCCGGCCCATGCTCGTTACGATCGCTTGCATAAGGATCATTTCGCCAAGGCCGGTGAATTGGCCCAATGGCGTGGTCGCGTGCGGAGCCAGTGGAACCAGATTCACGTCGATGCAGTCGAGGCAGCGAGTGGCGAGATGCTGCGGGTGGGGCAGGAATTGGCCGTGCAAGTCCGCGTGCATCTGGGAGTGTTGACGCCCCACGATGTCGATGTGCAACTGTATCATGGCCCCGTCGATTCGATGGGAGAGATTAGCAACGGCACGGCGGTGTCGTTAGCAGTGGACGGTTCGCCGGGCGATGGCAAGTACAGGTTCGTCGGCAAAATTCATTGTCGATCCAGTGGTCAGTATGGCTACTGCGTCCGGGTGCTGCCCAAACACAGCGACTTGCCCAATCCCTACGAGCCGAGTTTGTTGCTGTGGGGGTGATGCCCGCTGGCCATCACCAAAGGCGAGCCAGAAAAATTCCTCACCAGGCAACGACTTTCGTACAGGATGTTTCGTCGGAGCATCAGAGAGGTACTGTAGGCCAAGTCGAAAGTCGAAGCCTGGAGGCGGAATCATGCGATACAACCGAACTGTTGCTGGCCTCGTGCGAGCCGTAATCCTTGGACTCGTCGGAGGCATGCTCGTGGAGCATGCCCCGGCGGAGCAGAAAGCCGAATCGCGCGGCTTCCGATTTGTCGGCGGGGAGTTTCTTCCGATGGGGGAAATTCGCCTCGTGCTCGTCCCGATGCAGGAAGGGGAAAAAAGGTTACAGTGGAGTACAAGCCTGGGGAGTGCCATCTCATTCCCGGTCACCAGTGGCAGACGATGGGACTTCTGGTGGGTGCCGCAGGTAGGAATACCGGTTCGTTTTGCCGAGAATCAACCGCTGCCCCAACAAGAGGAAATCCGGGAAGTCCGCTTAGACGCCTTCCTCGGGGTTGTCCAACTTCGGGGGGATAATCTACCTCGGGCGAAAGCAGTCGTGTTGGCCCCGTATGGCGACCCGGGACCGGGGGAGAAAGGACATCAACCGATCCAACGGGTCGACGACTATCGGATTGACCTCGTGGTTCCCGCCGGGTTTTACTCCGTGTGGATCGAGCCGTTCAATGGGGCACGCAGTCAGCGGGTGTTCGACAAAATTCGCGTCGAGGCGGGGAAAATCACGAAGTTGGACTGATCGATTCGATCCGCTCATAGGCGGCCCGCCAGACTGCTCCTCCTGCCAGCAAGGCTTTGCGCTCGAAATTGGTCTGATAGCCGATTTCGCTAATCAAACGCTGCGGTTCGGGTAAAGGACGGAAGTGGCTATCGGCCGCCACGATCGCGGTCATTACGCCGAAGTATTCCTCGACATCGGTCGCCAGATGCAAGCGACCGCCCAGCCGTAATATTCGAGCCACGGTTGCGGCAAACGCCTCAGTGAACACCCGGCGTTTCTTGTGCCGCTTTTTCCACCACGGATCGGGAAAATACACATGCACCGCTTGCACCGAACCGTTGGGTACGAAGTGGGCCAAAAACCAGCCGGCATCGGCGGCGAGCAGCTTGACATTCGGATACCCGCCGCGTTTGGCAAAGCGGGTCGCGGTGAAAAGCTGATATTTGCGCAAGATCTCGATGCCGAAGAAATTCACCTCGGGAAATCGGGTCGCGGCCGTTAGCAAGAACAAGCCTTTGCCGAAACCGACTTCGATTTCGACGGGGTGCGAATTACCGAACACCGCAGCCCAATCGAGGGGCGTTATCGGTTCCAGACGGCTAGGCGTCGGATAAAGCCACGGCTGAAGTTGTTCCAAAGGCAAGCGACGATCGCTGCGGGCGCTCACGTTTCCTTCCCCTCCCGCAACGGTCGGCCAATGACACGCGCCTCGAAGACCATTTTTTCGCCGACGAAACCTTGGACATCGAACGTGGTTTCTCGGCGATCGAGCTTCACTCCCTTGCCGACCAGCACCAAGCGATCGCCCGGCTTGACCGGAGCGCGAAACTTCACCGCTTCCAGCCCGCCGAAC
>CALEEC010000357.1 GCA_937949245.1 uncultured Gemmataceae bacterium
GCTCCTGTTGGAACCACCCGACGACGCCAGTCGTCGGCTCCATGCACCCCGACTAGGCGAGCCGGCAGATGTCCGTCGCCAAAGCGGGGGCTTCGTTCAACGCTCAGTCCTCGGCTTTGCCGTCGTCGCTCATGCGGACGATCTTCGGATCAAAGCGAGCCACGATGTCCACCAGATCGCTTTGAGCGGCCATCACTTCGTGGATGTTTTTGTACACCCCCGGCACTTCGTCCAGACCGGCACTGAGGACACGCACCCCCCGCGAGCGGAGATTACCTTTCCAACTGGCCCAATCGAACGTCTTGATCGCTTGGGTTCGGCTGATGCGTCGGCCGGCTCCGTGGGCCGCCGAGCTCCAGCTTTCCCGTTTGCCTTTGCCGACGACCACAAAAGCCGGGTCGGCCATGTTGCCGGGAATCACCCCCAGGACGCCGGTACCAGCCGGGGTGGCTCCTTTGCGATGCACATACACTTCTTTGCCGTCGTGGACCTCTTTCCAGGCGAAGTTATGGTGGTTCTCGACTCCGGCGATGATTTCCGCTCCCAGCAAGGCGGTCACGCGTTGATGGATCACCGCGTGATTAGCCGAGGCATACTCCCCCATGAGGTTCATCGCCTGCCAATATTCTTGCCCCTCGGAGGTACTCATCGGCAGCCAAGCCAGGTTCGCGAACTGGGCGTAACGGCTGGGGAGCTTTTTCTTGGCCAACTCACTGTAGGTCTGGCAGATCATCGCGCCGCTGCCGCGGCTGCCGGAATGGCTCAGCAGGGCGACGTAACTCCCCGGTTCCAGCCCTAAGGCCGGCTTTTCCAACGTCAAGATGCCGAACTCGACGAAGTGATTGCCCGAACCGGAAGTCCCCAACTGCCGGTAGGCTTTGGTCTTCAGCGACTGGATCAACGGCGTGATGTTCCAGTCGGCATCCATCACTGGGTGCCAGACCTGGGCTTTCTGCTCGCCCCCGACGCCAAACACCGTGCCCCCGGTCAATGCCCGGATGAACGGATCGACCTGCGGCGAAAATACGTTGTCCAGTCTTTTGGCCGGGATGTCTAGCACCGATAGCTTCATCCGGCAAGCGATGTCCACTCCGACCGCGTAAGGAACAATGGCATCGTGCGTCGCTAACACTCCGCCAATGGGCAGACCATAGCCGACGTGCGCATCGGGCATCAAGGCTCCCCCAACGGCGATCGGCAGTTGGCAAGCCATGTTCATCTGTTCCTTGCTTTTATCGTCGATGTCGTTGCCCCATTGCGCGTAGCCGGTGGGTCGGCCGTGGGGATTGCGTTCCCACAACTCGGCGTCGGCTTGGGCCCGCTGTTGGGCGGTTTGCACAGCTTGGGCAAGTGCCCCATAAACCGCATCGCCCAAATAGGCTTCGGGACGCTGGGCCACTTCGCGGATCTGGGCGAGGATCGCGTTGGCATCGGTGTTTCCCGCTGCGTGTTGCGAGCGAACTACCTCGAACGCTAGCGGATGACATTCCAACGGTAGCCCAATTGCCGACAGATCCTTGGTATTCATATCGTCTCCATGCCACGTCCGATTCCGGGGCGAATCCTCTCCCCACAGCAACAAGACCAGTTTCTTCCTGCCTATCCACAATGACCACAGAATCGATGGAAAAGTTCACGGTTGCTGACGCCATTTGGCCAAGGTGCGGACCGCTTCTTCGCGTACCGACAGTTGCAGATCTTTGCGTGCCGATTCGACGGCTTCGATCATCGCCGGGGTAGCCGGTTTCAGTGCGGCCAATTCCTGTAGGATGGCCACGCGGATTTCTGCTTCCGTTTCCTGTTTGAGCCGATCCAGCAACAGGGCGACCAGCGCGCCACGGTCTTTGCTCAACGCCTTGGGCAGCATACGGATCGCTGAGTTCCGCACCGCTCGATCGGGATCGGCCATGGCGACCTGACGCAACGCCATCGCGGCCGATTGGATGTCATCGAGATCCTCCAACGCTTGCACGATCTGCAAACGCACCTCGGCCGATGGATCGCTGGCCAGCAGTTTGGCGAATGTCGGCAGGGCGTCGTTGGCGTACTCGCCCAATGCGGCGATGGTTTTGACCGCTTCCCGCCGAACTTGTTCTGAGCGGTCGGCCTGCAAAACCGCGACCAGATGCCCCACGACTGCCCCCGGATCGGCACTGAGTTTGCCCACGGCCACGACCGTATCCAAACGCACCCCTAGTTCGGGATCTTTCAGCAGTGGCACGAGTTGGGGCAGGACCGAACTGGCATCGACACCAATCATGCCGATGGTCCGGGCACAGGCGGCCCGAGTGCCGGCGTGGTCGTCTTTTAACCCCTTGATCAACGGTTCTAGAGCCGGCTTGGCATTTTCGCCCAGTCGGCCGAGCAATTCGGCGGCTTTCTCGCGGACTTGCGGCTCTTTGTCGTACCGCAGCGTGTCGGCCAAGTCGGGGAGGATGCCGCGCAGATCGTTTTTGGGAAATTCCGCCAACGCTTGAAGAACTCGTTTGCGGACGCTCGCCTCTTTGTCCGCTCGCAAGGCACGCCCTAAAGCCGAGATCCCCGGTTTGTATTTGCTGCCGATGGCTCCCAGGGCCAGGGCGGCCGCTTGACGTTTGCGGGGAACCGGATCAGTTTCGAGAATGGCCACCCATTCC
>CALEEC010000358.1 GCA_937949245.1 uncultured Gemmataceae bacterium
ATCGAAGGGAAGTCGCTGGATCGGCTGCTGCGCAAGCAACCCAGCGGCTTTGAGTTTCGGCGCGCGGCCAAGATCGTGGCGGACTTGGCCGAGGCGACCATGTACGCCCACGATCAGGGGATCGTCCACCGCGACATCAAGCCGGCCAACGTGATACTCGACGCGAAAGATCGGCCGCACCTGCTGGACTTCGGCCTGGCGGCACGCATTGAAGGCGAAGAGAAAATGACCCGCGATGGCTCGGTGCTGGGCACCCCAAGCTACATGGCCCCCGAACAAGCCGCTGGGCAAAGTGGAGATGCCAAACCCAGCAGCGATCAATACTCGTTGGGCGTGGTGCTTTACGAATTGCTGACCGGCAAAGCGCCCTTTGAAGGTCCGGCCGCCGTGGTGGTGCATCAGGTCATTCACGAAGAACCCGAACCGCCCAGCAAACGTCGCCCCGATCTGCCTCGGGATCTCGAAACCATCTGCATGAAAGCGTTGGCCAAACGGCCAGAAGATCGCTACGCCGACTGCCAAGCTTTCGCGGACGATCTCCGCCGTTGGCTGGATGGGGAACCGATCACGGCTCGGCGCCATGGTCCGATCCAACGCTTCCAACGCTGGCGTGCCAAAAATCCGCTGATGGCTCTGCTGATCGCGTTGATCGGTGTCACGTTGCTTTTGGGAGTGGTCGTCGCAGGAGTATTCGCCCAGTTGGCCCAGAGCGAAGCCCAAAACGCGACCGCTAAAGCGGAAGAGGCACGCCAAGCCCAACTTCACGCTGAGGCGGAACAACAGCGTGCTCAAGCGGAAGCGGAAAAGGCGCTGCGTGCCGAGAAGACGGCCCAACAGATCGCGGCGGAGTCGATGTTGTCGCGGTCGTTGTCTCTGTGCGAACAAGGCGACCTGAGTGCCGGTCTGTTGTGGATGGCTCGTGCTGCCGAGTTGGCCCATCAGGCCGAGGCTTCCGCTCTGGAAGAAGCCTGCCGCTGGAATTTAGCCGCTTGGCGCAGTGAGCATCCGACGTTGCTGCAAGTGCTGCCTCATCCCGAAGCCGTGGTCGCGTTGGCGTCGCTGGAGCAGGGCCGAACCACGGTGACGGCGTGCAAAGACGGCAAAGTCCGCTTTTGGGAGACGGCCACGGGGCGGCTGGTGGGCAAAACGCTCGACCATCCCGACGCAGTCATGGGCTTGGCGGCTTCGCCCAACAGCGACCGCCTCGCCACGACCTGCCGCGATGGCAAACTTCGTCTGTGGGACGCTACCTTGCGGTCGCTGCTGGCCGAAGTGCCGCTGAAATCGCTGCCTTCCGATATGGGAGTTAGTTTATCGGTCGCTTGGGATGGCCCAGGGCAACAGCTGATCGTGGCCGGCTTCCGCGGTGCGGCCATCCACTCGGCGCGAGACGCGGCGTTCCTCCGTTATTTGCATCCCGATCCGAACGGGGGAATCCTCAGCGTGGAAGCGGTGGCCGCGGCTGACGATGGCACCTTGGTGATGGTCGATCGCTCCACCCAAGCCACCCTGTGGCCGAGCGATTTGAAGCAACCATTGCGGCCACCGTTACGGACCTCTCCGAAGGGGGAACGCACCGTCGCGGTAGCCCTGAAAGCGTCGGCGACGCAATCGCTGTTGGCGGTCGGTCATGTGACCGATCCCACGGCACGGGTCTGGGATTGGCGTCAGGGCCGAGAGATTGCCTCGGCCAAACATTCGCTGCGGGTGCTGAGCGTCGCGTTTGCCGCGGTCGGCGATCTGTGGGCCACCGCGAGCGAAGACGGCACGGCGCGGTTGTGGTCGTGGAGTGACAATCGCCCCGTTTCGCCGCCGTTGCGTCATGCCTCGGCCGTGCGGGCATGTCAGTTTACCCCGGACGGTGGCCGACTGCTGACCGCTTCAGACGATAAATTGGTCCGTGTTTGGCAAGTTCCCCAACGGCGCTTGCACCGCTGGTTCCGGCATGCCGAACCGGTGCAAGGGCTGGCTTTCGCTCCCGATTCAACGGAAGAATCGTCGATTCGTCTGGCCGCGGGGATGGCCTCTGGCTCGAAGGCATTGAAACTGTGGAACGCCGTCAGCGGCCAACTGCTGGCCGAGGCCGATGCTTCAAGCGAGGGGGTGGCCGATCTGGCGTTTGCTCGCGATGGCCGAGCCGTATTTTACTGCGGCAATCGCCCGCGGCCTGCGGTATTTCGTTGGGATTTGTCCGCCACTGCTAGCGAGGCAATGCCGTTGAGCATTCACCTCGACGAACTGGGCCGATTAGCCGTCTCGAAAGACGGCCAATGGCTCGCCGTCGGTTCGCTCGGTCTGCAACCGGCCCCGCGCGGATCGAACGTCAAACTGCTGTATCTGCCAGCGCCTTGGGGCACTCCGCAAGCCGAGAAACTCTTGCAGCACCAAGGCCGAGTGCTTGGCTTAGCGTTTAGCCCCGACTCGAAACGACTGCTGACCGGGAGTCACGACTTCACCACGCAGTTTTGGGAGCTTGCCACCGGTCAGCCGATCGGCACGGCGCAAACGCATCCGACCGAAGTGACCGCCGTAGCGATCGCGCCGGATGGACAATGGTATGCCACGGCGGGAGTCGATCGAACGATTCGGCTGTGGGACATGCAAACGCACCGCCCCATCGGCACGGCAATGCAGCACCGCGATGCGGTCTTGCGGGTGCAATTCACGCCGGACGGCAAACTGCTGCTTTCGACCAGTTTGGACGGCACGGCTCGTTTTTGGCATCCCGCGACGGGCAATCCGATCGGCCCGGCGTTGACCTGCGATGCCGCAGTGCTATCGGCCGATTGCAGCCTTGCGGGCGTATGGGTAGCCACCGGTTCGGCAGACGGCATGGTTCGCGTTTGGCGTCGGCCAAGCTTGGAACTGACCGATCTAGGCAAGGGGAGTGTCTCCACCATCATCGAACGCCAATTGGGACTACGCATCGACGAACAAGAAGCCATCCGCGTGCTGACCGGCACCGAGTGGAAAGACCGCGACCCACGCTAGATGGGTGGTAGGGATCATTCTTTCGAGATGAGCACGAGGTTCGCGGATGGGGACAGACACGGGACACAGCGGGCTGACGCTCGACGTTCCGCTGCTCGGGTCGTAAATCTCAGCCGCCTGCAGGGGTGCGTTGCCAAGCCCCGTACCGCCGGCAATCAGCACGCGCCCGTCACCGAGCACTGTGGCCGTATGGTTGGAACGCCCGATGGCCAGATCACCGGTCGCACTGAAACTTCCGATGCCCGTCCCTGGGTCGATGGCGAAGATCTCGGCGCTCTGCAGGAGAATGAAATCGACGTCGATGCCACCCGTGATCAGCACGCGCCCATCGTCCAGCAGCGTGGCGGTGT
>CALEEC010000359.1 GCA_937949245.1 uncultured Gemmataceae bacterium
AAGAAAAACCCCCATTCCCAAGATCAGCAAACCAACGACGATTCCCACGACGCCTAGGAACAGGGAAGCGGTCGGCTTGGGGGAAGGGGTATCCATCGGAAGGCTCCAGAAAAGGGGATCTCTAGAGCTAAATATAGCCTAGGCGGCCAGGAATCAAGAACGCTATTCTCCCCATCGGAATATGGGCGATCCGTCTAAAGCGAAGATGCCAGGAACGCAGCAAAATTCAGGTAGCCAAGTTGCGTAAATGGGCATCCGTATCGATCACCGTTGTACGGCGCGGCAAGACTTGAGCGATGGACACCCAATCGATCGACATCTTGTGAGGATCGTTCTAATGTCACGACGACTCGCTGGGCTTTTTTCTGTCGGTTTACTATCCGTAGGCTTCGGCAGCATAACAGATACTGCCTTCGGACAGCATCGGGTTCCTGCTAGGGGATATGTCCCCGTGCCGGCTGTGCGAGGGGCGCAACCGGTGCCCAATTATCGGTACACGGCGGCTAATTGGTTCGGCATGGGGATTGGTGTTGGTATTCCTCTGGGGCCAGACGGTGCGGGCACCGCGGCGATTGCTGGTCCCTACTTTTGGCCGTTTTTCCCCTGGGACTACCCCGGATTTTACGGCAATGGTTTTAGCAAATATGGTCCCCCGGTGCCCACCTATGGCCCTATCCCCGGAGTATTCGGCGGATCGGATCAAAAGAATTACGGGTTCATTCCCACTTGGGGATATGGCTTGGGGTGGTGGGGGTATCGTTCCCCGTCGCCGCGGCCGCTGACGAATGTTCAAGTTCATCCCCAGGCTCCGATGCATCCGTTGCGGTACGAGGAATCCGGGTTGCCTAGTAGTGAAGCTCTGAGTGGTCCTCCTGCGTCGGCTCCGAGCCAAACTCTCCCCTCGCCGCGGAAGTTGCCGGAAGAAGAAGGGCAGCGCAAAGGTTCCCTACTGGGGCCGAACGATTCTTTGCACATCGAGGTTCTGGTTCCTAAGGCCGATGCCAAGATATGGATTGACGATCATCTCACCCAACAGCAAGGGGAACGCCGACTTTTCCAGACACCTTCGCTTGGGGAGGGAGGAACCGCGGTCTACACTATCCGGGCGGAATGGAATGATCAGGGGCAGACAGTCCGGCGAACCAAAGTCATCGGGGGAACGGCTGGGCACACCATCCGAATCGACATGACGGACGATCGCATGATAGGGAAGAGTCCATCTCCGTCGGAATAGGCGGCCTTCGCGGTGGATCTCACTGCCTCTACGGAATGATGGTTAACGGAAAAAGTTTAACGGATTCCTTCAGCCGAGTTGGCCTGTTCATTCTGCTTTGCTCGTTCGTAGCGGAGTCGGAATTTTGTAGAGACGCAGGAACAATTCTGTCAAAACCGCGACTGGCTTGCTAAGATAACAGACATTCGCGGTTCTAAATAGGATTGTCACGATGAATCCAGATGCAGCCCCCGTGAATTTGGAAGATCCCTCGCTTTACATCAACCGGGAGTTGAGTTGGTTGGAATTCAACCGACGCGTTCTCGAAGAAGCGCAGGATCCCCGTGTTCCTTTGATGGAACGGGTCAAATTCTTAGCCATTTTCTCCTCGAATCTCGATGAATTTTACATGGTCCGTGTCGGTGGGTTGCAACAGAAAGTCGAGGCGGGGATCACGCGGAGCTTCGGTGCGGACAAGATGCTTCCACGGGATCAGTTGGAACAGATCACCGCGAGAGTTCGCCGGATGGTGGCGGAACAATACGAATGCATGACCCAGGAGATTCTCCCCGCGTTGGAGCTGGAGGGGGTGTTCCTGCGTCGTCAGAAAGATTTGTCCGAGGCTGAACGACGGCATCTGCGGGAGGTTTTCCGTCGGGAGATTTTTCCGGTGTTGACTCCCTTGGGGTACGACCCCGGGCATCCTTTTCCCCATCTGCTCAATAAATCGCTCAATCTGGCGGTGCTGCTGCAACGCCCCAAGACAGGTGACCGCCTATTCGCGGTGGTGCAGGTGCCTTCGGTACTGCCGCGCTTCCTGCAACTTACTACGGACAAGGGATATGCCTTAGTCCCCTTGGAGACGGTCATTCGGTTGCATCTCGATGATCTGTTCCCCGGAATGGCGATCGAACATGCAAGCACTTTTCGGGTAACACGTGACAGCGAATATGAGATTGATGATGAAGACGTGGAAGATCTCCTCAAAGCGATTGAAGAAGAGGTCAAGAAACGCCGGCGGGGAAATGCCGTTCGACTGGAGATTGAAGCGGACGCCCCCGAAGAAATCGAGCAACTATTGACCTACCGCTTGAACTTAGACTCGACCGACGTATTCCGTATTCCGGGACCGCTGGACCTGACGGGCTTGTATCAAATTTACGGCCTACCTGGGTTTGCCCATCTGCGTGATCCGCAACATGTGCCGCGTTCGGTGTATGAATTCACGCAATATCCTGATCCCTTCACAGCGATACGAGCCAAAGACATCCTCTTGCATCATCCGTATGAGTCTTTCTCGCATGTGGTCGATTTTATCGAAGCTGCGGCCGTCGATGAGAAAGTGTTAGCCATCAAGCAAACTCTGTATCGCACCAGTTCGGATTCGCCGATCGTGCGTGCCTTGCAGCGAGCGGCAGACAATGGGAAACAAGTGACCGCGGTCATCGAATTGAAAGCGCGGCTCGATGAAGAGCGCAACATCCTTTGGGCACGCGAACTTGAGAAAGCGGGAGTCCATGTCGTATTTGGGTTCATGGATCTGAAAACCCATTGTAAGGTAGCTTTGGTGGTGCGTAAGGAGGATGACGGCATCCGGCGTTACGTCCATCTTTCCACAGGGAACTATAATCCGCAAACAGCGCGCATCTACACCGATCTGGGCTACTTCACCTGCAACCCCGATTTTGCTGAAGATGTCTCGGCTCTGTTCAACTATCTGACGGGGTACTGCGAATTACCCATATGGAAGAAACTGGTAGTTGCCCCATCGCGAATGCAAGCGTACATGTTAGAACGCATTGAGACGGAGGCAGCGAATTGCCGGGCGGGAAAACCCAGTGGAATCAAGGTGAAAATCAATGGTCTTCTCGAACCGGCAGTGGTTCAGGCGTTGTATCGCGCTAGTCAAGCCGGGGTCAAAATTGATATGTTTTGCCGGGGTATCTGCGCGCTGCGTCCGGGCATTCCTGGGGTCAGTGAAACGATTCGGGTCATCTCGACGATTGATCGTTTTCTGGAGCACAGTCGAATCTTCTACTTCGAGAATGCCGGCAATCCGCTAGTTCTGATGGGGTCGGCCGATTGGATGGATCGCAACTTAAGCCGTCGCGTCGAGGTGGTGTTTCCTATTGAACAGCTGGAATTGAAACAGCGCCTCATTCAGATTCTCGACATCACGTTGGCAGATAATGTGAAAGCCCGCGAATTGCTCAGCGATGGCAGTTACCGCCGATTGGAGCCGGGGAATAATCCACCGATACGCAGCCAGGAGCGTTTTATCGAGCTGGCCGCAGCTCAGGCTCAGCGGCGGCAGTTGCCGAACTTGGAACCGCATGCGGTACCTAGTCCGGTCGATCCGATTCCGCAACGCAAACGGAAACGCCATCGTCAGACGGGGTGAATTCGGTCGATCCGATTCCGCAACGCCAATAGAGACGTCATCGTCTCAAACGATTGAATTCTCATGTCCGCAGCGAAATTGTCCAACGGGTTGAATTCTCGTCTCTGCGGCGCAATGGTCGAATGGGTGGAACACACATGTCCGCAGTGAACGTGAACCATCGGTGGAGCATTGCTGAAGAGCAAGCGGCGCGGCGATTGATCGACTTAGCCTGGGAGGAAGATCTGGGGACGATCGGCGATCGTACCTCGCAACTGCTGATACCGGATGGACTGAAAGGACAAGCCGTATTTCAAGCGCGATCGTCGGGAGTGTTGGCCGGGCTGCCGATGATTCCTCTCCTTCTGGAACGCTTGGCTCCGACATTAGCTTGGCAACCGCTTCTGGTCGATGGACAAAAACTCGATCCAGGTTCGCAGATCGGCATTCTCGCCGGTTCCATGCGTGCAATTCTAGCGTTGGAACGTATCGCTTTGAATTTCTTGCAGCGTCTGAGCGGTATAGCTTCGCTGACCTACCAATATGTCGAAGCTGTCTCCGGCTATTCCTGTCAAGTACTCGACACCCGTAAAACCACGCCGGGATGGCGTCTGCTGGAAAAATATGCAGTACGTCAAGGAGGCGGTGTCAATCATCGTATGGGATTGTACGATGGCATTTTGATCAAAGACAATCATCTGGCATCGATCGGTTCGGATCAGAATGCGGTGACAGTGGCCATTCGTAAAGTGCGTTCGCTCACGCCACCGATCGATTTGCCGATTGAGATAGAAGTTGACACTTTGGAGCAACTCGATTGCGCCTTGGTCGAGAAGGTGGACATAGTTTTGTTAGATAACATGCCTTTGGATCACCTCGCAGAAGCGGTGCGGCGTAGGAATCAACTCTCTCCTCAGACTCAACTCGAAGCCTCGGGGGGCGTAAACTTACGATCGATTCGAGCCATTGCTGCTACGGGCGTAGATCGAATCAGTGTCGGGGCACTGACGCATTCGGCCGTTGCCCTGGATATAGGATTGGACTACCTATGATGCAAGAAGTGCCTGTCGAACAATGGAATCTCAATACGAATCATATCGGAAGGACGGTTTGGATCTACGATACGGTGGGAAGCACCAACGATATCGCGTTTCAACACGCGACTGACTCCCGGCATGATGGCTTGGTCATTCTCGCGCGTCAACAGCAAGCCGGGCGAGGACAATATGGGCGTGTTTGGCAGGCTCCAAAATTCAGCAGCGTGCTGATGTCGGTGCTGTTATATCCGCCTCCGCACCTGCGACGAGCGGTTATTCTGACCGCCTGTGCCGCCGTCGCGGTAGGCGAGTGCATTCTTCAGCAAATCGGTTTGCAAGCCAAAATCAAGTGGCCTAACGATCTGTTGATTCATGGCAGAAAGGTCTGCGGCATTTTGATTGAACAAGGGAAGGCCACCGTCATTGGCATCGGTTTGAATGTACGGCAGACAGATTCGGATTTTGTTCAGGCTGGTCTTTTCGATGCTACTTCCCTGCAAATGTGGACCACGAAGCCGATCTCTACAGACACGGTTGCCCAGGCGTTGATTCGCAGTTTGGACAGCGAGTATACCCAAGTATGGCAAGGCGAGGAAGGAACGCTGGAAGCCTGCTGGAAATGGCGGATCGGTTTGCTGGGGAAGCGAATTCGGGTGGAGTTAGTCTCCGGCGAACTGCGGGAAGGGCGTCTTCGAGAAATGACATTTCAGGGAATCGAGTTGGAATCGGCGACGGGGAGTGCCCAAATCCTGGTTCCCGAGAAGATTCGGCATCTGCAGCCCCTACTCGACGAAGGTTCGGTCTTGGGATAGTCTGACATCGTCGCCTATTCGAGGCGGGGATAGAACCAATTCTTGTTTCGTGGATGGCTGTTCTCATGGCTGGAACCTCATCGACTAGCAGTTCGTCAGCGCGTATCCAGACCAAGGTGGTCCCCTATGAATACGAGGGAACAACCCTGAAGGGATATCTGGCTCATGAAGATGCTCTGCGAGAAAAACGGCCCGGAGTGTTGGTCGTTCATGAATGGTGGGGGCTGAATGACTACGCACGCATGCGAGCGGAGATGCTAGCCAAGTTGGGGTACGTCGCATTTGCCGTCGATATGTACGGTGAAGGAAAAACGACGGAGAATCCCCAAGAAGCAGGGCAATGGATGACCTCGCTGCAACAAAACGTCCCGCTGTGGCAGGGACGAATCTCGGCAGGATTGAAAGCACTTCAGACGCAAGAAATGGTCGACCCCAGCAAGATCGCGGTAATCGGCTACTGCTTTGGGGGGGCGACGGCATTGCAGTTAAGCTACACAGGGGCGAAGGTGGCCGCCGTGGTAACCTTCCATGCCGCTTTGCCGACACCTACGGAAGAACAAGCGAAGGCAATCCAAGGACACGTCTTG
>CALEEC010000360.1 GCA_937949245.1 uncultured Gemmataceae bacterium
CGGCGGACGCCCACCCGGCTTCGGCTTCGGGACTAAGTGAACGAGCCGCCGCCACTGAGCGTCGGTCAAGTCCGAGGGATACTGCTTTCTGCTCATGACTCAATTGATAGGCCGACCGGGGCTTTTTGGACAGGCTATTAGTCTCCAAAAACTCCGGCGACTTACGAACTCCGCCGACTCACGTCTGCCGGTTCGCCGAAAACTCCGGCGACGGACGTCTGCCGGCTCGCCAAAAACCGGCATCTCCGCCGACTTACGTCGGGTGGTTCGCCTTGCCACAAGACGCGGCGTTGGTCGGGGGGGCGTCCCAAGCCATGTTTGCCGATCAGGGCTTGCGGGTCGGGGGGAGCAACTCGCCTTGCGGTTCGACGATCCAATATATCGGGGTGGTATGGACCATCACCATCACCTTTTGCACCTTCTCCCAGACCTCCGGGGGAAGAGCACTGCGAAGGATGGTCTTGAGCAATGGCCGCTCTTTGCGCGGCTTGGCAAGGCCAAAGACACGAATGGTCACACCGTCGCTGCCGATCTTGTGGTTCATCTCGTTGCGGAAGTCGGGCAGTCGTTTGCTGATGACGAAAGCCAGCAGTTCCGCGCGAGCCATTTCTTGGGCGTCGCCGGTCTGTTTCGCTTGCTCGCGGATGGCTTGAGCAAGGTCTTGCTCTTGATCGACGGCATTGAGGGCATCGCGGAGTTTCTCGGCCGCTTTGCGATTCAGGTACATTTTGTATCCGCCGGTGGTCAACTCGACGTGCAGCAGTTTGGCCGCCTCGGCCGCCTTGGCCTCGGCCGCCGGTATTGGAGGAGGAACGCTCGGCTTTTCTTCCGCTTCGACCAAGCACAGACAGACGATCCATCCTCCGAGAGCCAACCCGCAGCCGTAAAGCATACGCATGGTCGAACGTCCTTTCAGGGATCGCTTCGTGTCGGCAACCTATTGCCGCATCGCGACGGAAGCATGGTAGATTCGTGCCTCGCGGCAGTGTATCGCATCGCGTCGTGTCGCATCACGTCCGTCGCCTTACGCGGCGGGGGCATGCTTGCATCTGCCACGCTACTCCTCCATCGGATGTTAGCCGATAGTCTGGGGATGGTCTAGAGGGGGAGCGGTTCCTACAATGAGGAAGTCACGGAATGCAAACGTCCTCCCGAAGGCTGACGAATCATCCATGAACGATTGGCACATTGCGTCCGGGTATCGCTTTGCGGGGATTCATTGTGGAATACGTCCCGATCCGCAACGGAAAGATCTGGCCGTGATCGTCAGCGATCGCCCGGCGTCGGCCGCGGGGGTGTATACGCAAAATCGCGTGTGTGCCGCTCCGGTCCAGGTGTGTCGGGGGCGAACGCCGCAAGCCGAAGCACGAGGGATCGTCATTTGCTCGGGCAATGCCAACGCTTGCACCGGCGCGCAAGGCTTGGCCGACGCTCAGCGCATGACCGCTCTGTTGGCCGAGTCGCTCGCCTGCGCACCGGAACACGTGTTGGTCTGTTCGACTGGGGTAATCGGGCGACTGCTGCCGATGGCCGCCTTGGAAAGTGGCATTCCTCGGGCGGCCTTAGCATGTTCGGACCAACCCGAAAGCCTGAGCGATGCCGCCCATGCGATTCTGACGACCGACACCCGCATCAAAGTCTCGACGCGGGCACTCGAACTACAGGGCCAGACCATCCGCATCACCGGCTTCGCCAAAGGGGCCGCGATGATCGGCCCGAATCTGGCCACCATGTTGGGCTTCGTTCTGACCGATGCTTGTGTGCTATCGGCCGACCTGCAAGGGATTTTACGCTCGGCCGTGGAGCAGTCGTTCAATTGCATCAGTGTCGAAGGTCACACCAGTACCAACGACACGGTGTTGCTGCTGGCGAACGGTCAAGGCCCTCCCCTGGCCGGGGCGGAACGTGCTCAGTTCGCCCAGGCGGTGAATGAAACCTGTGCTGAGTTGGCCAAAGCCATTGCTGCGGATGCCGAAGGAGCCAATCAACTAGTGATCATCGATGTCGAAGGCTGCCGAAGTGACGAAGAGTCCCGTCGGATCGCCAAGACCATCGCGGATAGTCCGTTGGTCAAGACGGCGATCTACGGTGCGGACCCGAACTGGGGCCGATTTGTCTCCGCGGCCGGCTACGCAGGCGTGCCGTTCGAGGAAGCCGATCTATCGCTGTGGCTGGGCGATCTGCCGTTGTATCGTGCCGGTACGCCTTTGCCCTTCGATCCAGCGACCGCTTCGGGCTATCTGAAACGCAATCGCGAGATCCACTTGCGTTTGCGTTTCACCTTGGGGCCGGGCCGCTGCACCTTCTACACCTGCGACCTGACGACCGAATACGTTCGCCTCAACGCCGACTACACCACCTAAGCGCATGGATTCTTCGTCGTACTTGATCGAGTTGCACCACCTCAGCCGACGCTTCGGTCCCGTAGAAGCGTTACGCGAAGTGACGTTGCAACTGCCGCCGGGACGCATCGGCCTGTTGGGGCCGAACGGAGCCGGCAAAAGCACGTTGCTGAAAATCCTCATGGGGTTGTTACCTCCGACTTCCGGCAGTGGTCGCGTCCTGAATCAACCGATCGGTGCCAGCACCTTCGGCTTGGAAGCCGCGGTGCAGTTGCGCCGCTTGATTGGTTTCATGCCGGAAGCCGATGCCTTGGTGCCAGGGATGCGCGGGGTGGATTACGTTGCTTTCGCCGGGGAACTTTATGGCCTGCCCCGCAAGCACGCCCAACGCCGAGCGCACGAGGTGTTGACCTACCTGGAACTGGAAGAGGCACGCTATCGCCGGGTCGAAGAATACTCGACCGGCATGAAACAACGGGTCAAGCTGGCCCAGGCGTTGATTCACGATCCACCGTTGTTGCTGTTGGATGAGCCGACCAGCGGTCTAGATCCCGCCGGCCGGGACGCGATGTTACGGCTGCTGTTGGAGTTAGGCCGTGATCATGGCAAATCGATGCTGCTGTGTACGCACTTGTTGGCCGACGTCGAGACCGTCTGCGAACAGGTGGTGATTGTCTACCAGGGCCAGATCCGCGGGCAAGGAAGTGTCCGCGACTTGTGTGCGCGTCGGCACGACCGTTACCGTTTGCAATTGCAGGGCGACTTGGCCGTTTATCGCGAAGAGTTGCAACTTGAAGGGGTGAAAATTCTTCACGACAATGGTCAGGGAGATTGGCGCGTGCAGGTGCCCGAAGGCTGGGTGACGCGGGCTTTTTTCGCTTTGGCCGAAAACCATCAGGTGATCGTTCGCGGGTTGCAACGCGATGATGAATCTCTCGAAGAAATGTTCCTCAGGATCATCCGCAAGGATTCGTCGGCCTGAATCGCTTGCGGCGGACGGCAGTTGTTGTGAGTGAGCTATGCCACCTCCCAGCCAAGAGATGTTGCTGAAATATCGGCCGTGGCGCGGCAGTTTTCATGGTCCGTCGCGGGCGGTTTGGGCCATCGCGAGGGTCGCTCTGGGGCAGATGGTCCATCGCAAAATGTTCTGGTCGATGTACGGCCTGAGCCTGATGATCTTTCTGTTTTTCTTCTTTGGCCAATATCTCATGTTTTGGCTCGATACGCAGATTTCGAGCCAGACTTTCAGCGGCGGATCGTTGTTTCGCAATGTGCCGACGCAAGGATTGATTACCTTCCTGAAACGCGGAGCCCAGCTCGACGGCTCGGCCCAGACGTTCGGTAATTTCATCTGGTTTGAAGGCTTCATTGTGGTGATCGTGTTGGCCTTTGTCGGGTCGGTGATCGTCGGCAACGACTTTCACTATGGGTCGCTGCCGTTTTTCTTGTCCAAGCCGATCACACGCTGGCATTATGTCGCCGGCAAATGTCTTGCGGTGGCCCTCTTTGTCAATCTGATGACCACCCTCCCCGCTATCGTCTTATGGGTGCAATACGGCCTGATCGATGACTTTGAATACTTCATCGACAACTTCCATCTCTTGCTGGGCATTCTGGGATATGGGCTGATTTTGACCGTCACCCTCAGCCTGTTGCTGCTGGCCACCGCGACCTGGCTGAGACGCACGGTGCCGATGGTCATGGTGTGGATGGCCCTGTTTGTCCTCAGTCGCTCGATCGGCCGAGGGTTGGTCGATGGCATGCGCTTCGATCCGCGTTGGCGTTTGATCGATCTGTGGAACGACATGTACCTGATCGGCCACTGGATTTGGGGCACGCCGCATCAGCAGCTGCGGCCGTTGTCGCAAGCGCAGCCGGAGTATTGGCAAGCAGCCGTCGTCGTGGTCGCCCTGTGGGCGTGTTGTGTCGTTTATCTGCATCGTCGAATCCAAGCGGTGGAAGTGGTTTCCTAGGCTTTTGTCGTTGGGAAGCGAGGACAATTATGGCAACGAGTGAACCTGCGACCACGGCACTGAGGGAAACCGTAGCCGCGGCCAAGGGGCCGATCTCCGAGTCGGCATCAAGCGAATCACGCCCGCCGGTCCTGCTGTTCGAGCAGGTGTCGAAGTGGTACGGCCCGGTGTTGGGGGTCAACCATGTGTCGTTGCAATTGACCGGCGGCATCACGGGATTGGTCGGAGCCAACGGCGCAGGCAAAAGCACGCTGCTGAAGTTGGCCACCGGTCAGATTCGACCCGGGTTGGGCCGAGTCACCGTGCGCGGCATCGATGCCTGGGATTGGCGTGCTAAACGCCTGGTCGGCTATTGTCCCGATATCGACGCCTTCTACGAGGAAATGACCGGCCGTGTTTTCGTCTACACAATGGCTCGGCTGTGTGGCTTTTCACGCCGGGAAGCGAACGAACGCACCGAAATGGTCCTGCAGCGGGTCGGCATGACCGACCGAGCCGATCGCAAACTGCGAGGTTATTCCAAAGGAATGCGGCAACGCATCAAATTGGCCCAAGCTCTGCTGAACGATCCCGAACTGCTCGTTTTGGATGAACCGTTGTCCGGCATTGATCCGATCGGTCGGCAAGAACTGCTCAAATTGTTCCGCCAATTGGCCGAGCAAGGCAAGACGTTGCTGATCTCCAGCCATGAACTCGAAGAGTTGGAGAAACTAACCGAGCATGTCGCCATCATGGCCCGCGGCCGGATCGCGGCGGTGGGCACTTTGCAGCAGATCCGCGATTTGCTCGACGACATGCCGCTGACTGTGCGCATCGATGCCGATCAACCACGCACCGTGGCCAAACTGCTGTTGGCTTCTCCCGATGTGGTCGGCTTGGATCTGGAAGCCAAGCAAGTTCGGCGGACGGACGAAATCGGGGGCACGCTGATCGTGCGGGCACGCAATCCGCGGCGGTTTTTCCGCGATTTTGGCCGACTGACCTTGGAAGAACATATCGAAGTTCGCCACTTGGAAGCTCTCGACGACAGCACCCACGCGATTCTCGGCTATCTGCTGGGCGGCAGTGGCAAAACGTGAAAGTCGCCCCCAAGAGGACCGCGGCAAAACGTGAGGCGTTCCCGGTGAGTGTTGCTCGCGCTCTTCGGCCGGTCACGGGCGAGTTCGCGATTTACAGCCGGTCATAGCCGAATGATTTTCACTCGGCGGGTGATTTCTTCGGCGGGAATCAGTTCTCCGTGTCCCGAACCGGGGCAGACTTCGCAGGTACGTTGCCAGTCGGCCGGGGTGCGGACGTTACTTTCCCAGAACGGCCAAGTCCGGCACTGGCGCGGTCGAACTTCGTAGATAGTGCAACCGACCGACGCATCGTAAAACACGCAATCACCGTTGGCTTTTTCGCGTAACGTCCGTTGCTGGCGTGCGATGCGCGTATGCACGGCGAGAAACTCTTCCAACGGCATGCCGACGTACTCGGCGATCGTGAGCATTTCTTCTTCGTTGAGCCAAACGAAGCCGGGCGCACCGGTGCAGCATTGGCCGCAACGGGTGCATTCAAAGCGTAGGCCATCGCGATACCAGGGATCTTTCGACATGGCGGATCTCGAAGCAGATTCATCTCTCATCCATGAGGGGACACCATGGGAAGCGCCTTCACCAATATCCGAGCATCCAAGCAAGCAATATAGTGAACTGTACCGCAACGATGGCCCAGAATACCAGTCGAAAGCGGCCTTTGATCGTTTTATGGCGGAACAACTGCATGGCGAAGTAGGCTCCCACTCCTCCGCCGAGGACGACCAGCAGATGCAGAACAACTTCCGGCACCCGGGAACCGTTGGTGCGGGCTTGAAATTTGTCGAAACCGTAGTAAGCGAAGGTCGATAGGTTGATCGCGACCAACCAACTAGCGAGCCAAGAGAACGTCACCCACTCGCGGGAAGGCCCCCATTGGAGAGCGAACATCAGCAAGATAGTGAACATCCCCGCGATGCCGAGATGCAGGCCAATGAGGCGATGCGTTTTGTTTCTCAAAATCGGCATGAGCGAGCCTCGCAATTCGCCAATCGTGGGAGATAATCCCCTCTTCCTTGAAACCGAGCGGCAGATTTTAGCCCACTGAGGGGCTCCACCCCCGAGCAGCGGGCGTTCGCCTGCCGTGTTGGGTTCCCGATTATATTCTCGCATCATCCTTAATGTTGGAACGACAACCCCATATATAATTCCGTCCGCTCACGCCAGGGGGTCTGAAGCGGTGTTGGGGCGTCTTGCCAGCGGTAACGCGCACCGACATGAAATTGGCTCGACCCACTCAAAGGCACTTTCACCCGCACATCTTGCAATAGCCGATCCCGCTCCCACGGTGACAACGCTGGCGTCGCGGTGCCATTATATTCCAACTGCAACGGACCAATCAGATGCATCTTGGCCAGCACTTCGATGTTGAACTCCGAACGCTCTTGCACTCGATCTGGGCGCAACGGATCGGCATACATTAGCACCGTGCAACCACGCAATTGCACTTCAGTGCGCTGCCAAGGACTGACCTTCAATCCCACGCCCGTCTTGGTCACGACCGTCAGCCGTTCTGGGTCGATGGCATCACTCGAGCTGCCCAGTTGGCCGTAGACGAAAAGCAGATTCACATACGGCAACGACATGTGGAACGCTTCTTCAGCTCGCCAATGGGCTTGCGCCGTCACATCAGTGCGCAACGACACCGGGTCGGGAAGTTCCCATTTGGACCGCAGATTCAGCACCTCCAACGATTGCTCTTGTCCCACCCGCAAACGCCCCTGCTGACGTTGAATCCCCAACGCATCGCAAGGATCGTAAACGTCCCACTTGGGGTGACGCGTCCGCATCACATGGGGGGCCTCGCAAAATGTCTGCGGATTCGGCTGAAGCCACGACAGGTCGACGACGACGGCATTTCGCTTATTTGGCTCAGCAGCACCCCACGACAGATCGACGAAGCCCGCGTCTCGCTTCGCCGGTTCGGCACTTCGCGACAGGTCAAGGAGGACAGAATCTTTCTTCCCTTCTTCGGCATTCCAAAACCAACCGGAGTTCGGCTGCGGGGCTTGTTCTTGAGCCAAACTCAGATCAGCCAACGCGCACAGCCCCAAAATCGCCCAGAACGTCCGGACACTTCGCTTTAGGGGATTAGCGTATCCGTTCATCCATTTCACCCTCGAACCGTATTGCCGACGAGTAAGGACGACCCCCATCGGCATACTCAGGTTTTATCGGTCCTGCAAGGGCAAGACTTGTTGGTTGGGAGGGTTTTTCTTCCTAGTTTCACTCGGAGGGAGGCTTCCAACCGCGTCCCAAGGAGTCCAAGAGCCGCGGACGCCTGGGGGGTTCAAGAGCCGCGGACGCCAGTCCGCGGGGGGTCGATGTTGCGAGCCGCGGACGCCAGTCCGCGGGGGGGGCCTGTTCGCTAAGCCAGTGCGATTTCCTGACCGTCGATCCAGACGCGTTGTACGGTCAGATCGGGGGACAACAGCAGCAGATCGGCACGTTTGCCGACCGCGAGGCTGCCCAACTCGTCGTCCACGCCGAGGATGCGTGCCGGCGTCAGGCTGGCCATGCGAATCACCTCGACTAACGGCGTGCCGGTCTGGTAGTGAAAGGTCCGCACGCAGTGATCCATACCGACAACGCTGGAAGCGAGCGCGACGCCGTCAGGCATCAGTCCCACGCCGTCTCGGCGAAGAATGCGTTCGCCATCGTTGCAGGGGCCAAACCAGTATTCGCCATCGGGTTGATCGAGGGCACGGCTCGCGTCGGTGACCAGAGCCAAGCGGTCGGGGCCTTTGATTTTGTAGGCCAACTTCAGCAATTCTGGGCTGAGATGTTTGCCATCGGCGATGACTTCGGTGGTCAATTCGTCGAAATACAGCGTCGCCTCCATCACGCCTCCGCGCATTGGGTAGGTCTGCGTCTGCCGTAATCGAGCGCGATCGGACATGGCACAGAAGAGATGATCGACGTGCCGCACCCCCCAAGCGACGGCTTGCGCCATCTGATCGAAAGTCGCGTAGCTGTGCCCGGCGTTGCAACGGATGCCCCGGTCGCGGCAAGCCCGCACGAACGCCTCGGCTCCCGGCAGTTCCGGGGCGACCGTGGCCGTGCGCAGGCAACCGACGAAAGCGAAGTAGGCTTCGTATTCCTCGGGAATCGGCGGACGAATCGCTGGGGCGGGGTGACAACCGCGTGCCGCCTCTGCAAAGTACGGGCCATACAGGTGCGCCCCCAACACCTTCGCTCCACCCGTGGGCGTACCAAGGAAATGCTGACAGCAACGGAGAAAGGCCAAGTGCTGTTCGTGGCGTGCCACGGTCGTGGTGGGAGTTAGAGCGGTCGTGCCGTGGCGGGCGTGCGCGAGACAAACGGTGCGAAAAGCCTCGAGCGTGCCATCCATGAAGTCGGCCCCGGCTCCGCCGTGAACGTGCAGATCGATCCACCCGGGCGAGAGCCAAGCGTTCCGACAGTCGATGCGCGGGGCGGCTTGCCAGGAGGACGGAATCGCATCCATCGGCCCCAGCCAGGCAATGCGTCCGTCCGCGACCCCCAGCGCCGCTTGGGAGAGTACCTGATCGGGCAGCAGCAACGAGGCATGAACGAACAACTGCATGATGGTTTCGGATGCACGGGGACAGTTTCAGATGCCCGGGGCTGCCGACAGCCCGCCCTGGCCCGGCCCCAATCGCTGAGGAACATTTACGTTGATCCCGCGCCCCCTCGCACCGCGAGGCGTTCCGAACGGACGGCCCCATCGGTCAGGTAGAAACGCGTCAGGAACCGTTGGTTGCTGTCTTCGAGATAGATTTCCGACTCTTCCAGAAACAGGCGTGCTTGCTCGGCGTCGCAGGTTGGCAGAAAGGTCCGCAGCACTCGCGGATCATAGAAGCGGAAGTAGGCACGCAACTTCGGCTCGATCTCGGCAAGGACCGCGTGTTGCAGCCGTCGGCGAACTTCGGGCATGGTTTGCCGGGTAATGCAGTAAATGCCCCAGGCTTGGCCCCATCCCTGTTCCAACAATTCATCGAGCAAAACCGAATCAGGGTCGATCTGCACCAACCACGGGCCGTAGTTCGCCAACGGGTCCAGGTGATTGGTAATGGTGCCGTACAGCGATTGGTAAGGTTGATTCAATCGTTTGAGCAATTGCAAAATGCGTGAGGTGCCAGCTTTCTGATGGGTCGCATCGTAACCACGAGCGGCATCGACGATCGCAAACAGATTGCCTTTCTGGCCGGCTTGCTGACGCAAATAGCTGGGGAGATGGAAGGTTTGGTCAGGATCGACTGCGTCATCGTTTGCTAGAGCCGCAGTCGCTGGAGCCACAGTCGCTGGAACCGCTGGCGCGGACGCAGCAGAGAGAGGAGCGACCGAAGGGCTTGGTCCCGCAGGAGGTGTAGCCGCGGGAGCATGAGGAGCCGCTGCGGGAGCCGAAGTCGCCGATGGCTCAGGAGGCTTGGGCGTTGCCGCGGCCAGTGCTGCAGTTGCGGGACGTTCCGCGGCAGGCACAGCGGTGGCGGGCAGAGCGGGGGCAGGAGCCGCGGCTGGGGAGGCTGGTGATGCCGGCGGACTGGCTGCAGGGGGGGCCGCGTTCGAGCTAGGCAATGGGCGGTTGTCGTTGTCCAAAATTTGCACGCGGAAGACTGTGCTGCCAACCTGCAACTGATCGCCGGGCTTCAGCATAGCCTCGGCCACGGTCTGCCCGTTGAGTGTGAAGGGGGGGTTGCCCGCGATCTTGCGAACGCGGGTGGTGCCTCGCGTATCGAAACGAATTTTCAGATGTTCCTTACCGATTTGCGGATCTTGCGGAATGGAAATTTGCGCCATCGGCCCCGAACCGATGCTGCGTTCGGGACCTGGCTCAATCTGAATTTTGCGTCCGACCGTGGGACCGGCCACGATTTCCAAAATCAACTTCATCATCTGCTAGCCACCAATATCGACCATTGGGAAGCCAGCGACAATGACTCCGCCATGCGCCGTCTGATCGCCGAGGCGTGCCGCGGGTTTGTTACCGATCAGCACCGTCGCGGAGCCTTTGGCAATGGTATCGGGCGGCCCGGTGCAGACGGCCATATCCCCAACCCGGGCCGCGGGCATCATGCCGATCAGTACGGTTGGTTCGCCGGGAGGCATAATCGGCCCACCGACGTGCGGAACATTGCCCGTTACCATCGGGCAGGTGTGCATATCACCCACACGCGCTGCGGGAGGCATGGCTGATTCTCCGAAAAACCACCGGGCAATTGCCTTCCATCTCGACCAAGCCGAACCAGAATACGCGAGCCGGCAAGGGGGCGGAACCAAGCCGAACCAGGATGCGGAACCAGGCCGAGCATCAGAACGGGGCCGAGATTTGGCCCGAGGTCGAATTGTCGGCCTCGTCGGGCTTCCTCGGTTTGGCTTCTTTGGCTTTCTGAACCGCTTTGGCTTTGGTGCCTTTGCCTTTGCCCGGTGCGCCACCGCTATTGATCTTAACGAGTGTGCCTTGAATGGTCACGCCCGTGGGATCGATTTTGATAAAATTCCCGCCTACGCAGAGCGTGATTTCGGTGCCTGCTTCCAAGACGATCGCTTGGCCGGCTCTGAGGTGCGACTCTTGGCCGACATCCATGCCGTGGCTGCCTTTGACCACTTGTTGCAGGTCTTTGCCGATCGTCTGCGAGACGGTGCCGGTTGTCTCTTCGGTTTGATCTTTCTGAATCAAGACATCGCTGGTGCCTTGGATCAGTTCTTTTCTGTCTTTGAGAATCTGAATATCGACGTTGCCGCCGACTTTGTATTGGGCGTCCTTTTCGATTTCTTCGGTGTGATTGCCTTTGACTTTTTCATCGCGATCGCGTTCGATCCGTTCGCGCAGGTCGCGTTTGATGATCATATGACGATCGCGACCGATCCATTCCCGGCAATCGTTCTTGATGCGGATGTCTTGGTCTTTTTCGCCGTGGATGAAGATTTGCTCGGAACCTTTCTTGTCCTCGATGCGGATTTCGTTGAAACCGTTGCCGCCGGGAGTCGAGCAGGTCTTCAACCAACTGCGGGTTTTGTGGTCGGGGAGTTTGTAGGCCGGCATCTGGCTGGCGTTGTAAACGCTACCGACGATGATCGGCTGATCGGGATCGCCTTCGAGGAAATCGACGATCACTTCCTGGCCGATGCGGGGGATGTGGACCATGCCCCAACCCTTGCCGGCCCAAGGAGAACCGACGCGAATCCAGCAGGAGCTATCGGCGTTCGATTGCCCTTGGCGGTCCCAGTGCATTTGCACTTTGACGCGACCGTACTTGTCGGTGAAAATTTCTTCGCCGGGAGGGCCGACGACCACTGCAGTTTGCGAACCGGCCACGACCGGCTTGGGGGTGGTGCGGGCTGGGCGGTACGGCATGTTCGCCGGCAGCGCCGTGAATTGATTGCGATACTCAAAGCCCGCCCCGGGGCCGGTTTCATAAGCTGACCCCAGCCGGGCAATGTGCGTTACGCTGCTGAGCACATACGCGCCGTCGGCTTTCATCGATTGCGACAGTTGATCACTACCGAGGGTTTTAACGGTTAGCTTGTGGCCCGGGACGAGGTTACGGCAATTGCTCTCGCCTTCCGCGGCGAGGCTATTGCTGGCGGCCTCTTCCATGCGGATTTCGACGGTGCGTTTGTTGTCTTGGAAGATCTTTTGCAGTTCCGCCGGCCGTTCGCCGCCGTTACGATCGATACCGTCGAAGCGTTGCGCGTAGGCTCCGGGCCAATCGTAAATTTCTAGGTTGCTATTTTCGCCCAGTTTCAGCTTGATCGTCGCCGAGCCTAGGGTGACGCTGTCGGTCAGAGGTTTTTCCGCGTCGAGCTTCTTGTGGGGCAACTCGAAGCAGTGATCCCACAGCAAGAACTTGCCGGCGGCCAGTTCTTGCGATTTGCTCATCGCGTAGATGTTCTCTTCGCCGTTGGTATCGGCTTGCCGCATCGCTTTGAACACGATCGTCGATTCGCCCGGCACACTCGGATAGACCGAGGGGGTGTTGGCCACGACCATCGTGTGCTTCCCTTTGGCGTGCTTGAAGAAGTAGAAGATGCCTTCTTCTTCCATCAGCCGCGAGGCGAAGTTGAAGTCGCTTTCACGGTATTGCACCACATAATCGCGTGGTTGGAAGGCCCCTTGCAGTTGAAACTCGACATCCAGCCCGCGAAGCACTTCTTTGAGGATGTCGGGGATGTGTTTGTGTTGGAAGATCCGGCTTTGCGTTTTTTTGGTGAAGGTCCAGAATTTCGGAACAATTTCCAGCTCGAAATGAGTGTAGCGTTCCGTAGTTTCCCCTTGCGCGATGCGGCTAATGATGCCGCTGAAGAAGCGTTCTTGGTTTTTCGGTAGTTCCAAGCGGACGCTGGCATCTTTGCCCAACACCTGGTCGAAAGTGACTTCCTTGCCCCGATCGGAGATAACACCGACGCGAAAGCGGAATAACTGCGACATGCTCTCCGTCGCTTGTAAGGAGGTGGCACGCAGTTGATTCGGCGCGACTCCGCTGATGAAGATCTGCAACGGACGGTTATCTTGAACGGCGGTGGACATCGATTACTCCAACAAAACAGTGTTCGGGCGAGGCTGGAGCCTGGGACAACCGCGAAGGCACCGTCCGACGCACGGCACATCATCGGAAGGTGATTGAGATTGTAGGAGCAGCCGATCCGCTTCGCAAGCATCCAGGCGATTCCCGAAGGTGCCTGTCGATAGAGTAATCGTGCTGACCCAGGCAGAGCGGACAAAACCTGACGAAATGCCGGCCAAGAACGCGCGGTTCGCCCCCAGCGGAGCGCCAGGGACACAGGAGCTGGCATGCTGAGAAGATGATTCCCTTCCTGGCGCGAACGCTGGCGTGTTGGCAGCGAGGGATCGGCGGTTGCAATGCTCAACCGAATCAGGGCTTGCGGGAAGACGGATCGTTGGGCCAATAACGGCGTAGCAACCCATAGGCCAGCAACGGTGGAAACGCGGCCAAAACCAGCACCGGGCCGTAGCCGAAGGCATCGACGATCCGTCCTTGCACCGGAAAGACTGCGGCCAAATACAATCCGTTGAGCGCCCCTAAGGTGCCGGTCACTTTTCCCTGATGCCGCCCCGACAATTCCTGGCTGAACGCGAAATACGTCGGGAATAACCCCAAAGCGGCAAAACCGATGCACAGCAATAAGCCTAACGCGGGGAGCGTGTCGAAGGGCATCAGCCAGGTTAGCGGAATCAGCAACAGCGTCAGCAAGGCACAGAGCAACAACATCCGCATGCGACTGGCAAAGACCGACAACCCGCGGCGAGCCAAGTAGAGCGTCAGGAACCCCACCGTCAGAGAGCCGATGTCGGCGAGCAGGTAGTAGACGGCGGAAAAATACATCGTGTTTTCCCGCGAGATGCCGTAGTATTCCTGCAAATATTTCGGCATCCAGACCCGGAGGGTGTGCCAAGGGGTGTTGACGGCCGTGATTAAAACGATGAGCAGCCAAAATCGGCGATCGGTCCACAAGGTCCAATAGTTCGGATGCTCCTGCGAACCGGAGGTCGTCGCGGTTTCGACGGGCTGAAAATCGCGTTCCTGCAGCGACATCCACCACAGCACCACCCAGAAGATGCCGATAGCTCCGATGACGCGGAACGGGAAACGCCAATCGTCGCTCCACTGCAGGCAGGCGAGCACCACCAACGGCGTGAGAATCGCGCCTAAAGCAGTGCCACTTTGGAACATGGCGTTGCCCAGGGAGCGTTCCTCCGGCTTCAACACGGTGCGCGTGGTACGGATGCCGCACGGCCAGTTGCCGGCCTCGAAAAAGCCGAGCATAACCCGGCAACTGAGCAACATCCAGAAACTGGAGGCGTATCCGGTCAAAAAGCCGGCGAAAGACCATCCCAGCACGATCAGAGGGTAAATCCAACGCACGTTGCCGCGATCGACCAGCCAGCCGATGGCGATCGCACCGATGGCAAAAGCCGCGGCAAAAGCTCCTTCGACCCAGCCGTATTGCTCATTGTTCAGCCCAAAGTCGGCTTGGATCTCTTTGGCAGTCTGGTTCAACGCCATGCGATCCATATAGTTAAGGGTGGTGGCCAAAAGCAGTAAGCCACAGATCCACCATTTTCGCCAAGCGGAGGAAGTGGCCAGGATCGTCGGATCGCCGAGGTTCGACTTCGCGAGAGCCATAAGGTTTCCCGAGCGAGCACCAGGGGTTTGCTGCAACGCCAAAGTGAGCATTTTGGGGGCCGGTGCGAGCCGATGCAAGCCCGTACCGACCAAAGATTTCAAGGCACCACACCGACCATGACTACAGCCACAGCGCAAGCACCCACCCGCGTCCCGGTTCTGCCGCGAAGTCCGTTGGCGACCGTCGGATTTACTGTTGCCATTGTGTCGTTTATCATCGTCTTCGATGGGGCGTTTTTCACCCCGTCGAAAATCAACGATGTGGTCAATCCGGGCGCATTTTTCATCCCCGAGGACAAGAAGATCGGCGACTCTCTGTCGCATGCCGTCGATGTCGCTGGGGTCACTACCAATGACACCGGCTTGGCTCGCGATCTGGCCCGTTTGGAGTATGGCATCTATGGCTTTGCGGTCGGGCTGCCTTTAGTGTTGGCCTTGGTGTTCCTGGCCCCCGGCTTAGCACGTATGCCTTCGCCCTTCCAAGTGATTTCCACCCTGGTGCTGATGGCCGCGGCCTTGCTATTGGCCGTGCTGACGGTGTATCTGTTGGTGCGGCAATTGAATCTCGATTTCACGATCACCGCCTCCCCCGAAGCACGCGTCAAGGTGTACGCTCCGACGTTCTGGGCGGTGGCACGCGCGTTGCTAATCTATCTGCTGCCGGGGTTGGCCGGCATCCTGGTCTTGGCCTTGGTCGAATTCCGCTTCGGTCGTTCGCATACCCGATTGGTGAACACGGGCTTGGCCTTGGGGGCTCTCTTCTTGGCCTTGGCCGGGGCGTATCTGACGCCTTTGATGGTCCGCAGTATCTTCAACTCCGCGACGGTCGTGGTCGCTTCCAAAGCACCGGCAAAGTTGGTTCCCTTCGGCATTCCTGCCGCGGCGGAGCAACTGCAACCGGTCGGACTGAGTCCCGAAGCCTTGGTCCGCCTGCAAAAGGAGTTCGTCACTCCTGAGGAACAAGCCCGGCTGTACCAAGTCAGCGATCTGCAAGCCCGCACGCGTTTGTTCGAGCAAATCGCCATGACCGAATTCGCGGCCTTCCGCTTCCCCATCTTCAACATCTTGGATGACAAACTCAAGGCAGCCTGGGACCAAGTGTATCCGGCTGACGCTCCTCCGTTAGCCGGGCCGACTAGTCCGAGTTATACCACGCAATATCTGCGTTGGGCCATGCGCCAGGGAGACAACCCCTTATTGGCGGTGTTACGCACGGCTCTGCTGATGTTGGCTCTGGTGATCTTGGTGCCCTTCGTCGGTGGGTTGTACGCGATTTCCACTTCGCAGTTGGCCTTTGCCGATATTGAAAAGTCGAAAGGCACCAAGACCGGCGACGGCTTTGCGGTGTTCGGCATCATGGTCGGGATGCTGACGTGCATCACAGCGGGCATTTTGTTGTTTGCCGTGGTCATGTGGCCGTTCCTGTCGCGGGCCTTCCCCTATTCGCTCCGGTTGGTGCCCACCTGAGCCGGCGTAGCGACTCGCCTAGTCAGGATGTCAAGAGCCGACGACGCGAGTCCTCAGGTGTGTTTTCAACCAGTCGT
>CALEEC010000361.1 GCA_937949245.1 uncultured Gemmataceae bacterium
TAACCAAGATTCGGAGTTGAACCATGAAAGCCCCCACAGCACGCGGTAGCAAAAAAATCCCCCCATCGGCCGAGACGATGGCCCCAGCCGAGGGAGCAGTTCCCATCAAGTTTGACGAAAAAATGCTGCGGAACCTCGAAAACATTTTCAAGAGCCTGGCCGACGTTTCGCGTTTGAAGATTCTGATGACATTGGCTCAAGAAGGCGAACTGCATGTCTCGGCGATCTGTGAGCGCCTAGGCCAATCGCAGCCGGCCGTCAGTCATCATCTGACCCAATTGAAGAACGCCAAGCTCGTCGATTACACCCGCACCGGCAAGTTCAACTTCTACAAACTCGATGCCGAGATGCTCTCGGGGTTGATCGATCAATTCTTCCCTGGTGCTGCCAATGGCATGCAAAAGGTGAATTACGGTGAGCTGGAATTGAGCTTCAAGAAGAACTAAGATCCGACATGTCGCGTCAACGGTGAGCCGATCGGCGATCGACTCACCGCCTTGCCTCAACAATCAACCAACAACTCTCGTGTTGGTCCGTCTTAACGCAAGACGGCTTGAATTACTTGGCCCCGACTAATCGGCAAGGGACGATCCAAAGTATCCCGCATTTCAGTATCGGGCGAATACCCCAGACAATGGTAGATCGTGGCATGCAGGTCTTCCGGCTGCACCCGGCCATCTTTGGGGTAAGCGGCGATTTTGTCCGATTCGCCATAGACCATCCCCCCACGAACACCTCCCCCCGCTAAAGCGACCGAGAAGACGTGCCCCCAGTGATCGCGTCCGCCCCGACCGTTGAACCGCGGCGTGCGACCGAATTCCCCTGCCCAGACCACCAAGGTTTCGTCGAGCAAACCGCGTTGGGCCAGATCTTCGATCAGGGCCGAATAGGCTTGATCCATCACCGGCATCAGCACCGTTTTCATCCGCTCGACGTGTCGGACATGCGTATCCCATACGGGGGCATCGTCAGGTTCGCTCGCGGCACGATACCAGTTCACTTGCACCAGCGTGGTTCCAGCTTCGATCAACCGACGTGCCAGCAGGCACGATTGGCCAAACTGGGTACGACCGTAGCGATCGCGCACCCGGGCCGGTTCACGGTCCAGATCGAACGCCTCCCGGGCTTTCGCCGAAGTCAGTAGGTCGAACGCCTGTTGTGTCTGAGCGGTGAAACGCGCGGGGATTCCTTGGCGTTCGAGTTGGGCGAAATGTTGGTCCAGTTGCTGCCGCAAACTTTGCCGTTCGCGGATGCGTACCGGCGGAAGTTCCGGCAAGGGACGCAGTTCGGGAATGTGGAAGTCCGGCGAGGCTGGCTCGCAGTGGAACAACCACGGATCGGCCGAACGTCCCAGAAAGCCGCCGTCCTGGCCGGGCCAGACGATTCCTCCCGTGTTGAAAATCCGCTGCGGTAACGTAATGGCCGCAGGTAAGCTGCTGCCGCGGTTCAGCCACTGCACAATCGCCCCCAAGCAAGGCCAATCGTTGGGCGCACCGGGTTTGCTATTTTCCGAATTGGTCGGTTGATGGGGGACGCCGGTTAGCATCCAGTAGCCGCTCGACGAGTGTGCGTTGTCGTTGGTGGACATTGCCCGTAGAACCGCGATGTGCTGCGTCAGTTTGGCGGTCAGCGGCATCAATTCATTGGCACGCACCCCCGGAGTTGCCGTGGCAATCGTCCCCAGTGGTCCACGGACTTCCTCAGGAGCGTTCGGCTTGGGATCCCACGTCTCCTGATGCGGAGGACCCCCCATCATGAACAAGACCAGAACCGATTTGGCAGAACTTTTCCGTCGTTGGCTTACCGAGGCGGCTGCGGTCGCATGAGCGGTCCACAAGTGCGGTAACGACAGGCCACAGGTGCCTAAACTCCCGATACGCAGCCACTCTCGGCGAGATAGAGTGTCGCACAAGCGAACACCGGCATGATGGAGAGAAAGCATGGCGAGTTTCTCCTCATACTTGGGAACGCACTTCGGTGGGCACCTTGAATATAACAATCGTCGCACGTGGGGGAAACCGTCTTTCCGCAAAGGGGATTGAATCTCCGTTTTATTCTTGGGCCAATTCTTGCAATAGCAAGGTTTGCACCGTCTCGGTGTTGGCCAATCCTTTGGTTTCGCGCATGACTGCCCCTTTGATCGCGTCGGCGGCCTTGACTTTGCCTTTCTTGAAGTCGGCAACCGCTTTCGGATTGCCGGCGATGGCCTTACGGATGATCTCCCGTAAAGTGGTTTCATCAGTTACCGCTTGGAAGCCGAGTTTCTGGATGGCCGTGGCCGCGTCGGTTCGCTGGTCGAGCATGAAGGCATAGACTTCGCGGGCACGCTGTTTGTTCAGGCCGGACTTCTGCAACTCGACGATCAGCCCCGCGAGGTTCGCCGCGGGGATCGGATAGTCGGCAATACTGATCTTGCGATCGTTGAGCGTGGCAAGCACTTCGTTGGTGACCCAGTTGCAGGCAGCTTTGGCATCGTTGCAGCCGGCATAAACTTGTTCAAAATACGCGACCAACGCTCGCCCCTGACTGGTCAGTACCCCCGCATCGTAGGCCGAAAGCGCGTAGGGTGGTTGTTGCAAGCGTTTGCGTTGCTCAGCGGGAAGTTCGCCCATCTCAGCGCGGATCTCGGCAATCCATGCAGCATCGACCGTCACAGGAACGAGGTCGGGTTCGGGGAAATATCGGTAATCGTCGGCGGTTTCTTTGCGCCGCAGGAAGTAGGTTTTTTCCTGAACGTCCGACCAGCCACGGGTTTCTTTCGGTTCGTCCTTGATGGTCTTGCCGTCTTGGAGAAACTTCTGATATTGCCGATCGCCCTCATATTTGACCGCCTTTTCGACCGAGCGAATACTGTTAAGGTTCTTCACCTCGGTGATCGGCGTAGCTCGATAGCTACCATCGGGTTGCCAGACATGGATGTTGATGTTGGCATCGCAACGCAGGCTACCTTCCTGCATTTCGCAATCGGAGACGCCCAGTTCGCGAAGCATCAACCGGAGTTCGCGCAGATAAGCACCGGCTTCTTCAGGACTGTTGATGTCCGGCTTGGAGACAATCTCGACCAGAGGCGTCCCCGTGCGATTGAGATCGACTTTGCTCTCTCCCCCACGGCCCGATTCATCGTGCATCGACTTGCCGGCGTCTTCTTCCAAATGCGCTCGGATGATGCCGACTTTCTTGGGGCCATTGGTCGTGGGAATTTCCAGATAGCCTTCGGAACTAAACGGCAGGTCGTATTGCGAAATCTGATAGTTCTTGGGCAAATCCGGGTAGTAGTAGTTCTTGCGATCCCACTTGGTGAACGGGGCGATACGGCAGTTCAACGCCAAGGCGGCTTTCATGGCCAGACGGAAGGCTTGCCGGTTCATCACCGGCAGCACTCCGGGCATTCCGCAACAGACGGGGCAAGTCGCCGTGTTCGGCGGTAGACCGAACTGAGTGCTGCATCCGCAAAATAGCTTGGTGCGGGTTTGCAACTGCACATGCACTTCCAGCCCAACCACATAGCGATACGGTTCCGACATGCGCTGCGCCTTTCTGCGGCAAAGCCCGGTTCGATCTTCTGCTGTTCTCGATTCTACCGGGTCGAGTGTTGGCTGTCATCACATCCGTGCCGGCTTAAAAATCGAAGATTCCGACGCGGCGATCCGCTACAATCCTAATGCCAATTTGGTTCGTCCCTGATGGTTCTAGCTCCGGGCAGCGACGATGTCGAACACACCCCTTGGCAAAATCTTGATCGTCGATGATGAAGTGGAGTTGATGAACACCTTGGTCGAAACCCTCGGCGCGCAAAACTATCTGACCGAAGGCTGCACCTCGGCCAAAGAAGGACTCGAGAAACTCCGACAACAATCGTTCGACATCCTTCTGAGCGATTTAATGATGCCGGGGATCGAAGGCATTCAATTGCTCAAAAATGCGTTGGAGATCGATCCCAACCTCATCGGCATCATCATGACCGGTCAAGGAAGTATTCAAACTGCCGTCGATGCGATGAAACTTGGGGCATTCGATTACATCCTCAAGCCCTTCAAACTGCAAGGGATGCTACCGATCTTGGCTCGAGCGATGCAGGTCCGGCAACTGAAGTTGGAAAATGTGCGTCTGCGTCAATGGGTGGATCATCTCCGCTTCGAGTCGCCGCGGTATCAGATGATCGGTTCGAGCCTGGCGATGCAACGGGTGGTGCAACTGATCGAGAAAGTCGCGCCGACCGATGCCACGGTGCTGATCCGTGGTGAGAGCGGGACCGGCAAAGAGTTGGTCGCCCGTGCTTTGCACAACAACAGCCCCCGCCGCGAGAAAGCGATGGTGACCATCAACTGTGCCGCATTGCAAGAGTCGCTGTTGGAAAGCGAATTGTTCGGCCACGAGAAAGGAGCGTTCACGGGGGCACTGACCACGAAACGTGGCCTGATCGAGGTGGCCGAAGGGGGCACGTTGTTCATCGACGAAGTCGCCGAGATGGCACCATCGTTGCAGGCCAAACTGCTGCGGGTGCTGGAAGATGGCCACTATCGCCGCGTCGGCGCGACCACCGAGAATCACGCCAACGTCCGCATTATTGCCGCGACCAACAAACCTTTGGAAGAAGAACAAAAAAATGGTCGCTTCCGCGAGGATCTGTTTTATCGGCTAAATGTCTTTTCGATCATGTTACCGCCGTTGCGGGAACGACGCAGTGACATTCCCGAACTGATCGACCATTTCCTCAAGACGCGGCAATTAGGGAGCAAGACGATGCGCGTGACGCCGGAAGCGATGGATGCATTGATGCGTTACCACTGGCCGGGCAACGTCCGCGAATTGGCCAACGTCATCGAACGGGCGCAAATTCTTGCCGAGGAAGCGACGATCACTATCGACGATCTTCCTGAGATTATCGCGCACTATGGTCAGCCGCCGAGTTCGCAAGATGCCCCTCCCGATCACTCGACGCATCTGAGCGAAGTCGAACGGCGGCACGTCATCGACATCTTACGCCGCTCGAAGGGCAACAAAGTCCACGCCGCGAAGTTGTTGGGGATCAGTCGACGGGCGTTGTATCGTCTGCTGGAAAAATACCGCATCGACTCCCCCACCGCCGATGCTCCGGCCGCCGCCCCCAACCAATCCCCCGACAGCGGCAATGGATCATCCCCCGGCAACAGAGACTAACCGAGACTGTCTCAGCAACCGACAGCAACAATCGACCATCCACCGACGACGCCTCCATAACCCGGTGCGGCGTCCATAAGTTTTGATGCGATAGGAAGATACTGCCCGGCAAATTGAGCCTCTTTCAACAAACAGATGGTGGCAAAACGACGGATCGTCGCCCATGCGGGACAATTCGTTGGAATGATGCTCTATTGTCTTATTTCTCAAGAACCTAGGCACACCGGATGCAGGATCCCGGTTTTCTGGACGAGGGGGTTGGATAATCGGTAAGACCGTTTGTAAAATAAACGATATGAAGAAGGGAATAGCGATTTCCCCGGGTGTCGCCGTTGGGCGAGCGTTTCGCCTCGACGAGGTGCTGGCGCGTTCTGCGCCTTCATTGCTCGAAGCCAGTGCCTTGTCGGCAGAAATTAGTCGATTCGATCATGCGTGTGATGCTGTCGCAAGCGAGTTGGATCAGATCGTACAACGGGTGACCGCAGAAATCGGCGAAGAGGCGGCGGCCATCTTCCGTGCCCATCGGCAATTGCTCCGCGATCCCGCCTTGGTAGCGAAAGTCAAAGGACTGATTCTGAATCGGCGCATTGATGCCGCGACCGCTTTGCGGGAAGCGCTCAACGAATACAATATACTTTTCGCTCGCATCCCCGATGAATACCTCCGCGAACGGATGGCGGACATCCGCGATGTCGTCGGGCGGATCATCGCTCAACTGACGATGCAGGCGAGCGTTCAGGAACTTGAAGGTTCCGAGCCTGTGGTGCTGGTGGCCTCGGAAATTTTGCCGTCGCAATCGGTGATGTACGATCGGCTTCCGGTCGCGGCCATTGTTACTGAGACAGGCGGCACCACGGGGCATGCCGCCATTGTGGCGCGGGCATTGGGTATC
>CALEEC010000362.1 GCA_937949245.1 uncultured Gemmataceae bacterium
GAAACTTACGGTCGATAGGCCCAACGGAAACCTACAGTTGATAGGCCCGATAGAAACTTACAGTCGATAAGCTCGACGAAAAGTCACGGTCGATCCCTACTTTGGGTCAACAACGGGAGCCAAGCTCCGCCGGCAAGAGGACGAAGTTTCCTGCATGGGAGTCAGACAACGGCTTCCTACTGGCAGCGCGATGGATAAACAGCGGGTTGACAAACGGGGTGACGGCGTCAGCCCGAAACAGGATAGGCAGCAGGCGGGATCGTTCCATCCATCCGAGAGGAACTTGGCAGCCACATTCCCGAAGACAAGCCACATTCCCGAAGACACAAGTCCGGGCCACTCCTGGGGGAAATGTCAGGCAAAAGTTGGGGCAAGTCTCCAGCAACTCGCCCCGATTTTTTCAACGCGAAGGACCAGTGGCGGTTTCGTCAGTTGTTCGCTGCGGTTTCTGGGGCAGCCGTGGGGGCTGCTGGAGCCGCCGTGGCAGCGGCAGCGGGAGTCGCGGGAGCCGACGCGGTTTCCGCCGGAGCTTCAGCCTTCGCCGGGGGGTCGGCTTTCGCCGCAGGTGGAGTATCGGGAGGAGTTTCTTGCCCGGCTTGCAGAATCGTTTCGATGCGCACTTCGAGAAATGGTTGCGTATGCCCCCGTAGCCGACGATAGTTCTTGCGTCGGCGGAATTGTTGGATGACGGTCTTCTCTTTCGGCTGGCCGATCACTCGGGCCAGCACCCGGTAGCCGTCCAACCGCGGCTGCCCGATTTTCGTCTCGGTGCCATTGGCGAATAACAGCACTTGATTCAGCTCGATCCGCGAGCCGATTTCCGCTTCTCGATAATCGATCTTGAGTCGATCACCTTCGCTCACGCGATATTGACGCGAGCCATCTTCCACGATGACGTACATAGCAGGATCTACCTTTTCCGACAGTGACGTTACATAAGACGGTTAACATAGCAGGTCCAGTTCCTATCGGCTAGTCCGAATATGGTCGCGAAGGGAACCGTGGCGTCTTATTCCACAGTAACAAGTTGGACGCAAGGGGACAGGGAGGAATTATTCCGACGCCGAATCGAGCGTTCGATCGGAGATGGTTGCCTTGCTGCTGCCGTTGGGGAGGCGAGGAACCGTAAAAGTTTGCACCGCGACGCCGATGCGTGCCGCCGTGGTCAGCCAGCAAAGGCTGCCAAACAGGTAGGCTAAGACTGCGAAATCGCTGGGTAACAGGCAGAACAGCACGAAGAAAACGATCGTCTCGGTGCCTTCCATCAGTCCAGCCGCGTAGTAGAACGCCTTCTGCCCGCGACGGTCGGTCGTCATTCCGCGTTGGGCCGCCAGGACCGCGAAGGCCAGAAACGATCCGCCCGTGCCGATGAAACTGTAGATCAGAAACGCGGCGGGTAAGGCATAGTCCGGTTCCGCCAGCGCGAACGCGAACGGAACGCCCGAGTAAAAAATCAAATCCAGCACAATATCCAAGTAGCCACCAAGGTCCGAAGCAGGAGCTTGCCGAGCAACTGCTCCATCCAGACCATCGGCTAAGCGATTGGCCAAGATCAGAGCCAAGGCCCACTCGAATTGCTGGTAGACTATTGCCCCGCAACCGAGCATCCCCACCGCAAAGCCCATCAACGTGACGGCATTTGCAGACAGGCCGAGACGAACCAATAGCTTGGCCCCCCGTTGCAGCGGAGCATCCACCCAACGTCGAACCATCGGATCGAACATGCGTCACGTCCTCCACCTTGGTCGGGATACGCTCCCCCCCTTCAGCTTTTGTCGGATTCGGCAGCGGCGATGCGAGCAGTTGGATCAATGCATAACCAACAAAACGCGCCGGTCAAATAGATGCCACCGACCAGAAACAACACTGACCCCCAATCTCCAACGTACAGCAACCACCAAGGCACCAAGATTGGAAACAACGTCGCCCCGATATTCCCCGCCATATTCATGGTGCCGAAGACCATGGCTGTGTTCCGTCCGCCCATGTCCATGGTGATACTGTAGGCACACGGATTTGACATCGATGAGAAGAACGAACCCAAGCCGATCATGCCGATGGCCAGGAAGGTCGGTTCGATGAAGTAGGCTGCAACGAAACAAGCCACGCCGATGGCCAAGCTGACGATCGCCACTCCACGACGTGCCGACCGCGGACTGCCGGTGTGTCGCAACACCCAGTCGGAAACGTACCCCCCGGCCAGCGAGCCAAGAACGACGGCCAGGTTCGGCAAACTCGTCCAAAGTCCCGCTTGTTGGGTGTCGAGGTGGTAATGCTCTTTCAAAAAGGTGACAAACCAACTCAGGTAGAAAAAGTTGGCCATGGCCCGGAAAAACTGTTGAGCAGCAATCCAAATCATGTTGCGATCGACGAGAACCGCGAACAGGGGCGAAGGGGGTTGCGTCGTGGTTTCCGCGGTGAATCCGGGGGGATGCTCGGCAATACACCAGAAAAACCACAGACTCCAGGCCAACCCCGGCAGCATCAAGACGACAAACAGCCAACGCCAACCCAAAGGTTCGAGCAGCCAACCGCAGATCACCGAGCCAATTGCCGCTCCGAGAGACATCGACGCGGTGAGCATGCCCACGGCGAAAGCCCGTTGTTGCAGCGGATACCAGATTTTCAAACTCGACGTGGCTGCCGGGAAAAAGCCCGCTTGCGCAACCCCCATGCTGAGTCGGCTCAACAAAAGCACGATCGCTCCCGCGAACGCCCCCA
>CALEEC010000363.1 GCA_937949245.1 uncultured Gemmataceae bacterium
GCCCAATCCCACGCCGAAGGTCAAGCCGACGCCCACGCCGACCGACACCTCTAGATCGAACGACGTTACTGCGTCCAACAACACCTCCGGGAAGGGCACCCCACCACTACCGTTGGAACAACGCATCTACGAGCGTTTGCAAACGATTCGTTCCCACCGCGATTCCTACCCGGCGAATGTCTCTCACCTCTGTGGCATGACCGAGCAACTGCTCCGCCGACTGATGGAATTGCAGATCATCAACGGTTTGGTCGCGGTCGAAACGTCCCCGGAGATGGGCAACCAGATCTTGGATCTGCTGCTGACGTATCGCCGCGGTGCAAGCCGATCGCCCGTGACGAGCGAAACGCTCGGCCTGAAGTTTGTCCAGACTTCGAGTCCGACCAGCACGGCCGCGATTCTGCGGAATCTGAAAAATCTGATGAACCCGCCGACGCGGATGGTGCTGATCACCGACGAACGCCAACCGCTTCCGCTGGGCCAGCAAGTAGATTCGCAAGCTCGGCAGCGGTTGCAAGAATTGCGGCAACGTCCGCACTATGCCTTCCAGACGCTCGAACTGACCTTCGACGAGGTGGCCGAACTTCAAGCGTTGTACGATGTGCTGTTCGCAACGAATGCCCCAGCAGCGATACCGGTGGAAACACTGAGACATTTGTTCGACAACGACATCTGCCGACGCCATCGCCTGCTGGCGTTATGTCGCGGCGAGTCGAGCGGTTTGACAGTGTAGGCATGCGTGAACTGCAAAATCCCCGCAGCAATGTGGCAGACATTTCGTCGATGCTGCGGTACAATGAGGCTCTCGTGGAATTTGGCTTCCTCACGCCCAGTCAGAAAGAGGATGACACCGGTGATACTGCGTCTGGTTCTCTGGACAGCCGGTTGGCTCATGGCCAATGGCTTCGCGTCGGCACAAACGGCACCGACTCCGCATTGGATCTGGCACCCAACGACGACCGACAATCAATGGGTGCATTTCCGCAAGGAATTCGAGGTCACCGCCCCGATCGTGTCGGCCAAACTCGTGGCGACCTGCGACAATCAGATGACGCTCTCGGTCGATGGCAAGATGCTGCTGCAAGGCAACGATTGGCAACTTCCGCTGCTGGTCGATCTGACCAGCACCTTAACGACCAAGAAAACTCCCCAAGGGATCGGCAAACACCTGATCGCGGTGCGTGCCAAAAACGAGAACGGCCCCGCCGGCTTGCTGGTTCGCCTAACGCTGGAATTCGCCGACAAACGCACCACGACGATCGTCAGCGATGCGAGCTGGACCTGTGCGCTCTTCCGACCCGCCCAAGGCTCCCCTGCTGCGGAAGGGAACCAACTCCAGTTCACGCCGGTGAAAGTGATCGCGCCGTTGGGTGCGGCACCTTGGTCGGCGTTGACGGCGGCCCAGCTCGACAAAGCCGGCCAACTCCGGGAACCAACGGCCACGCCGGTCGAGAAATTGAAGGTTGCCAAAGATTTCCGCGTCGAACTGCTGTATTCGGTGCCCAAGGAAGTGCAAGGCTCCTGGGTCAACATGTGCGTCGATCCGAAAGGTCGGCTGATTGTCTCCGATCAGTACGGCCCGTTGTACCGGGTCACCCCACCTCCCTTCGGTGGCAAAGCGGAGGATACCAAGGTCGAGAAACTTCCGCTCGACATCGGCGAAGCCCAAGGGTTGCTGTGGGCGTTTGACAGCTTGTATGTCATGGTCAACCGCGGCAGCAAATACGAAAGCGGCCTGTATCGGGTACGCGATACCAACGGCGATGGCGAACTCGACGAAGTCAAGTTGCTGCGTAAACTCAACGGCGGTGCCGAACACGGCCCGCACGCCGTCCTTTTGTCGCCGGATGGCAAATCGTTGACAGTAGTTTGTGGCAATGCCACCAAATTGACCACGTTCGCCTCGACACGCGTGCCGACCCATTGGGGCGAAGATCACCTGCTGCCGCGTATGCCCGATGGTCGCGGCTTCATGGCCGGTGTCTTAGGGCCGGGGGGAGCCGTCTATAAGGTTGATCCCGAAGGCCAAAACTGGGAACTGCTATGCGCCGGCTTCCGCAATCAGTACGACGCGGCCTACAACCGTGCCGGCGATCTGTTCACCTACGATGCCGACATGGAATGGGACTTCAACACGCCGTGGTATCGTCCCACGCGGGTTTGCCTGGTCGCGAGTGGAGGCGAGTTCGGTTGGCGCAACGGTGCCGGCAAATGGCCGGCCTACTACCCCGATAGTCTCCCTGCCATCGTGGACATCGGCCCTGGCTCGCCGACGGGGGTAACCTTCGGCTACGGAGCCAAGTTCCCCGCGAAGTATCAAGAGGCATTGTACTTGTGCGATTGGAGTTACGGCAAACTTTACGCCGCTCACCTAGTCGACGACGGGGCGGCGTATCGGGCGGCTCAGGTCGAAGAATTCATCACCGGCACGCCGTTGCCTTTGACCGATGTCGTCATCAATCCCCACGATGGCGCGATGTACTTCACCATTGGCGGCCGACGCACCAAGTCCGGGTTGTATCGCGTGACTTACGTCGGCAAGGAATCGACCGCTCCGGCCCCCGCGCAAGCTCCCAAGAATCCCTTGCGAACGCTGCGGCACAAGTTGGAGTCGTACCACGGCAAAACCGATCCTGCGATCGTCGATGCGGTTTGGCCGAGCTTAGGGCATGCCGATCGTTACATCCGTTACGCCGCACGGATCGCCTTGGAATTTCAACCCCCCAAGACTTGGTCGGCGCGTGCCTTGGCCGAAACCAACGTTGCGGCCCAATTGACCGCTCTGCTCGGCTTGGTGCGGACCTCGGCCGACGATCCGCAGCATCATCCGAAAGATGCCAAACCGATTGATCCGAAACTCAAAGCCGACATCCTCCAAGCGTTGGCCAAGATCGACTTCGCGAAACTGACCACCGAACAGCAACTGGAGATGACCCGCATCTACCAGATTCTGTTCGTGCGGATGGGACCACCCGACGACGCCCAACGCGAAGCCCTGATCGCCAAACTCGACGCGGTCTACCCCGCCAAACATCGCTTCGTCGATGGCGAACTGAGCCAAATTCTCGTCTACCTGCAAGCTCCCCATGCCGCGACCAAGACGATGAAATTACTGCTCGACGCCCCGACTCAGGAAGAACAAATCGAGTATGGCCGCTCGCTGCGGATGTTGAAATTCGGCTGGACCCCCGAATTACGTGAGCAATACTTCCGCTGGTTGGTACGCGCGGCCGGCTATCCGGGGGGCATGAGTTTCAGCGGCTTTATCGACAACATCAAACGCGACGCCATTGCCACGCTGAGCGACGCGGAAAAACTCGCCCTCAAGCCGATCTTGGAAGCCAAGCCGACCAGCGGCACCGTCGTCCACACGGTCGCCCGACCTTTCGTTAAGAAATGGACCATGGAAGAACTCGCCCCGCTGTTGGACACCAAACTCGTCCACCGCGATTTCGAGCGGGGCCGAGCCATGTTCGCGGCCGCCAACTGTTTCGCCTGCCATCGCTTCGACAACCAAGGCGGTGCCCAAGGCCCCGACCTGACCGGAGCAGCCGGCCGTTTCAGTCCCCGCGATCTGCTCGAATCGATCCTCGAACCGAGCAAATCCATCAGCGACCAGTACGCCGCGGTCAACATCGAAACTGACGACGGCAAACTCATCACCGGACGCATCATCAACCTCAACGGCGACTCGATCATCGTCAATACGGACATGTTAAATCCCAGCGCCACAGTTACCATAGATCGACGCCGCATCGAGACGATGGAACTGTCGAAGGTGTCGATGATGCCGGAAGGGTTGCTCAATACCCTCCATCAGGAAGAAATCCTAGACCTGATGGCCTATCTGCTCTCACGCGGTGATCGCAAATCGCCGATGTTCAAGAAGTAAGGACCGTCCGTAGTCAGGCATGGTGATCGGCGAGTGCAGGAAGTGCCAGGCCTTTGCCTGAAGAGGTTTTTCGCCGCGAAAGCGTTGGCCGGACGCCGACGCCTTCGCCCTCTCGATGCCACAGACAAAATCCCGCGTTCACAGAGACAGGCTTCCGAGTTTTCAATCGAGAGCAACGTATGCCCGCACGATGGACTGTCCTAGCCAGTGGCAGTAGTGGCAACGCCAGCTTGCTTCAAGTCGATGGCTTTGGCCTGTTGATCGATGCGGGACTAGGTCCCCGGCGGATGGCCAGTCGCTTGGCCTGCGTCGGGGCATCGTGGCGGGATGTGCATGCTGTTCTCTTGACGCACACCCACTCCGACCACTGGAAAGATACCACGCTCGAACATCTCCGCCGGGCGAAGATTCCCTTCTATTGCCATCCGCAACATCAGGAGATGCTCCAGCGCTACGGCGTCGGCTTTCGTTTCCTGCAATTGACCGGCTTGGTGCGTTGGTACGAGGCTATGGTGCCACTGCACCTGTCGCCGACTTTGACTTGTTGGCCCATCGAAGTGGCCCACGATGCCGAACCGACCTTCGCGTTTCGCTTCGAGGGTTCCCCCCATTTGTTCGGGGCCGGTTGGGCCATGGGCTTCGCCTCGGACTTGGGCAGTTGGACCAGCGATTTCGCCGACCTAATGGCCAACGTGAATCTCTTGGCCGTCGAATTCAATCATGATGAGTCGATGGAACGTGCTAGTAGCCGACCAATCGAACTGATCGAACGCGTCTTGGGGGATCGCGGGCATCTGTCGAACGAGCAAGCCGCAGACCTGGTTCGTGCCGTGCTTCAGCGGAGCCGACCGAACTTACTACGGCACTTGGTCTTGCTTCACCTGAGCCGCGAATGCAACACCCCGCAATTGGCCTTCCAAGCCGCCCAGCGTGCCCTTGCCGCAACGCCGTCGCCGACGCGGATTCATGTAGCGGAACAAGAAACCGTGCTGCCGACGATCGACCTCGAATCTTGGTCCCGCATTCGTGGTGTCCCATCGGCCCCGCGGAAATGAATCCCCAGTGACCAGGTTTTGCAGACCATCAAATATCTCCGGCGACTCACGTCTGCCGGTGCGTCTTGCAAATCACTCCGGCGACGGATGTCTGCCGGCTTGTTGGGGGACGAGGTCTTCGCAAAGACTTTCCATGCTAAGGTTTGCCTCCCCCAGCGTTTATAACAACACCCGCGAACCGTAGCGGCGCAGGATCGATTGCCGTTCTTCCTCCAACAGACAATTCTGTCGTAAATCGAGTTGCTGAATCCGTCGCAACCGCGTCGCGGTAGCTAGAGCACGCACCCCACGAAAGAAAAAGCGATTGTTGCGTAAGTCGAGGAACATCAATTGTTCAAGTTCACAACGATAAGCGAACGCTTCGATGCCATCCGGCCCCACGGAAGCGGAAGCCAAACGGAGCGTTTCCAGTTTGCTTAGCGTTGGGGACACAGCCAACGCCCTCGCACCGGCGGACTCGGCACTGGTGAAGCTCACGTCGAGCAGCGTCAGATTGGCCAAATTCGACGCCTCGGCCAAGTCGCTGATCGAAGGGTACAACAACGGGTTGCGGGCCAGCGACAACTCTTTCAACTGATGCAAATAGGGCGAACGCACCAAGTGTTCGACATCGTCCGAACGTAGCCCATTCTCGGCCAGATCCAGCCGCTGCCAATCGCGCAGCCAGGGTTGATGCATCAAGGCTTCCAGTCGGCCGGCGGCATCTTTCAGTCGCAAGACGGAAGAGCCAATCCAACATGTCAGCTTGGGGCCGATTTCGAGCAAAGCCTCGGCAGCGATCCGCGTGCGATCGAGGAATCCGCGGGTGAAGTCGCTGTGCCGAAATAATTGGCGTCCTTGCTGGGGCCAATGGTCGCTCCATCGTTGGAACGCGATTTGTTCCCGCCGCAACAGTTCGAGCGTCTGCGGATCATCAGGAGGCAAGCGGCTGCGCTGACATTGCAAGCGAATGAATTCGGCGCGAGCGACCAAGTCTGCTTGGCCGGTTTCTTCGAGGAAATCAGCGTAGATCAACCGCGGCGTATCATCGCCGACCTTGGCGCGAATGGCCAGCAGAAAAGGTCGTTCATCGTCCTGAATCATACCCAGGCACTCCCGAACACGGATGATTGCCTCTGATGATCCCAAGATATCCTTACTTAGGCGAGCAGAAAAGTCGAGACGACCCCAGCCATCGGGCGGAAATTCACGTCATTTCCTGAGAGTTCCTGCTAGACGGCCAAGTTCGCTAGGGTATGCTGGCAAGAAATTGTGCGTTCGCTCGCCCGCTTCCTCCTTCCTGCCAGGAACCGCCAGTTATGTCAGCCCCGATCGCCGCACCCAGCCGACTCGGCCAAATCCTTGCTCTGACCGCTGCGATCCTCGGTTGGATGTTCGATGGCTTTGAAATGGGCCTGTTCCCGTTGGTGGCCAAACCGGCACTCAGCGACCTGTTGGGGCAGCCGAGCAATAGCGTTGTCGATCTGTGGTTGGGGGTAATCACCGCGTCTTTTCTGGTGGGAGCGGCCACGGGAGGGGTGTTGTTCGGTTGGCTGGGCGATCGCATCGGCCGAGTGCGTGCCATGACGTTGAGCGTGTTCACCTACGCGTTTTTCAGTGGCATATGTGGCCTAATCGGCGAGGCGTGGCAAATTGCGGTGTTTCGCTTCATCGCGTCGCTGGGGATGGGAGGCGAATGGGCTTTGGGCGTCGCGTTGGTCATGGAGATGTGGCCCAATCGCTCGCGGGCTTTCCTCGCTGGATTGATCGGAGCGGCGGCCAATGCCGGCTACGTCCTAAGTGGACTGTTGGGCCGAGCGGTCAATGCCTACCCAGAAACCTTGGCCGCGTCGCTGACCGCTCTCGGCTTGCCCGACGACTGGCGGGAATCGCTGTTGGCCAACTCTTCGTGGCGGCTCATCCTGATCTGTGGGGCACTCCCTGCAATCCTGACCCTGTTCATCCGCTTGTTCGTCCCCGAATCGCACAAATGGCAACAAGAGCAGCAACAAGGTTCGACCAACTTCTGGGCCACCCAAGACCTGCTGGCTGTACTCTTGGGCATGGTTGCGGCTTGTGGCATGATCGCTTTATGGGCCGTGCCGTCGCTGCATCTGAGCGTCCAAGTGCTAGGCTCGGTCGTGGCTTTGCTGATCGTCACGGTATGTTATCTGTATCCGATCAGCCGATTTTTGCAGCGGCAAAGTAGTGCCAGCGGCGAAACCAGCGGGATGGAGGCTTGGAAGCCAACGGTTCAACGCATGCTTTTGGGAGCCTGTTTGTCCGGGGTGGCGCTACTGGGGACGTGGGCATCGATTCAGCAGATGCCGACCTGGGCGGCCCGTTTGGAAGGCGCGCCGGCCAACGCCCGAGCCAACGTGCAATTGGCCTCTGCCATCGGAGCGATCTTCGGCGCTCTGGGGGGGGCATTGTTGGGCGGTTGGCTCGGTCGACGCATCACCTAT
>CALEEC010000364.1 GCA_937949245.1 uncultured Gemmataceae bacterium
CCGAGATCGTCTCTCGAGCGATCACCCGCGAGCCGATGGCCGCTTGCAAGGCAATCTCGAATAGGTGCCGATCGATTTCGTTCTTCAATTTCTGCAGCAACTTCCGACCTCGGCGTTCCGCGGCACTGCGATGCACGATGATCGACAACGCATCGACACGTTGCTTATGCACCAGCACATCCAGACGGACCAAGTCTGCGGCACGGTAGCCGATCAATTCGTAGTCCATGGTGCCATAGCCGTGAGTGATCGACTTGAGTTTATCGTACAAGTCGTAGATCACCTCCGCCAAAGGCATTTCGTAAGTCAGAATAGCTCGCTTGGGGCTAAGGTATTCGGTGCGGAGGTAGACTCCTCGGCGGTCGGCACACATCTGCATGATGTCGCCGATATTTTCCGAGGGCAAAAGGAAATTGATTTTGACGAACGGTTCGCGAAATTCTTCGATCTGCCCCGCGTCGGGGACATCTTGCGGCGAATGAACGGTGATGATCTCACCGGAGCGGGTGAGGATTTCGTAGGTGACGTTCGGGGCGGTTTGCACCAAGTCGAGGTCGCAATCGCGTTCGAGGCGTTGTTGAATGATCTCGCGGTGCAGCAAGCCTAAGAAGCCGACGCGGAAGCCGAAGCCCAAGCCATCGCTGTTTTCCGGGGTATAGGTGAAACTGGCATCATTGAGCCGTAGTTTGGCCAACGCCTCGCGGAGCGTCTCGAACTCATTGTTGTTGACCGGATACAACCCCGAGTAGACCATCGGCTTGGGTTCTTTGTAGCCGGGCAACGGTTGATCGGTCGGATTGGCCGCGTCGGTGACAGTGTCGCCGATGTGAACGTCGGCAATGTCTTTGATCTGGGCCATGAAATAACCGACCTGCCCGGCCGTCAGTTCCTGGCAAGGGGTCATCGCGGGGCGGAATTGGCCCATTTCGGTGACCACATAATCACGGCCGCCCCGCATCAGCCGAATTTTCTCGCCGACCCGGATATCGCCGTCCATCACGCGAATGTAAACGACCACTCCCTTGTAGGTGTCGAAATGGCTATTGAAGATCAACGCCTTCAAGGGTTTTTTCGGATCGCCCGGCGGGGGAGGAATGCGATCGACAATCGCGTCGAGTACTTCGGGAACGCCCATGCCGGTTTTGGCACTGGCTCGCAGCACGTCGGCCGGCGAAATACCAATGGCCGACTCCATCTCGGGAATCACCACCTCGGGCCGCGCCGTGGGCATATCGATCTTGTTGAGTACCGGCACAATCGTCAGATTGTGTTCCATCGCCAGGTAGGCATTGGCCACCGTTTGCGCCTGCACGCCCTGGAAGGCATCCACCAACAGAATGGCTCCCTCGCAGGCGGCCAAACTGCGGGAGACTTCGTAGCTGAAATCGACGTGGCCCGGGGTGTCGATCAAATTCAACTCGTAGCGCACGCCTCCCTTTTCGTGGTAGATCGTCACCGGGTGCATCTGAATGGTGATGCCGCGTTCCCGCTCCAAATCCATGTCATCCAACAACTGCGCGCGATATTCGCGTTGGCTGATGGTTTTGGTCTGGAGGAGGAATTGATCCGCCAGGGTGCTTTTGCCGTGGTCGATATGGGCGATGATCGAAAAATTACGAATTTGGGTCGTCTCAGGCATAAGTTCTCTGACGGAAAGAGCCAGGCGCGAAAAAACGTCCGCAGGCTCCGAACACCTTCGGAGCGATTTTTTTCATTTTCATTCTAGCAGACGTGGCGACGGCTGAATAGATCATCGTTCGAAGACGTCTGGCAAATGGGAGCGACACGTTCGAGGAAGTTCGCCGAGCGTGCCGTTGCTTCGGATCTCTTGTTTCGCAGGATCGCGCAAAGGGGGTTGAGTCGGCAAGGTGCCGACAGCCAACTTTGCGCCAGAAAGTGGAGTTTCACCTCATGATTCGACGTCTTGCGTCTGCCGTTTTGATCAGTGTGTTTGCCTTCACGGCCGCCCCCGTGTTCGCGGGCAAGTTCAACAAGGTCATCAACATCGGCGATGCGGCCCCGACCTACACCAAGTTGCCTGGCACCGATGGCAAAGAACACAGCTTGGCCGACATCAAGAGCGATGTCGTCATCATCGCCATCACCTGCAACAAATGCCCGATGGCCATCAAATATGAAGATCGTATGATCGAATTGGCCAAGAAATACGCCGACAAGAGCGTCACCATGGTGGCCATCAACGTCAACGACAACGAAGCCGACGGCTTGGAAAAAATGAAAGAACGCGCCAAGGAGAAGGGCTTCAACTTCGCCTATCTGTTTGATGCCAGCCAACAAATCGCCACCAAGTTGGGGGCCCGCGTCACGCCGGAATTCTTCGTCCTCGACAAGAATCGCAAGATCGTCTACACCGGCGCTTTGGATGACAACCCCGATCCTAGCAAAGTGACCAAGAAGTACCTCGAATTGGCCGTCGAAGCCGCTTTGGCCGGCAAGCTCCCGGAAGTTACCGAAACCCGTGCCGTCGGTTGCGGCGTGCAGTACAAGAAGTAATCTAACGACGGTTTGACCCGTCCGAACTTGAATTTCTGAATCCACGGCACCTAGATGGATTTTTCTAGCCACGGCCCTTCGGTTCTTCTCTTGATCCCCAAGAGAAGATGCCTGTAGGGCCGTTCGCTTCTCGCTGTTGGCTGCTTCCCGGCTTTCCAATTACATTACGGAGGATTTTCTCGATGAAGGTCGCCTGCCGATTCTCCCTCCTCAGTTTCAGTGCGCTGATGCTCATGCTGAGTTCGGTACCAGCGTTCACCTGGGCTGCCGAGCCGAAGGTCGAACTCAAAGCCGCTTCGTTCGAGGCCCTGCACCAAGCGATCGCGGCCCACAAGGGCAAAGTGGTCGTCGTCGACGTCTGGGCCGACTTCTGCACGCCGTGCAAGCA
>CALEEC010000365.1 GCA_937949245.1 uncultured Gemmataceae bacterium
GAAGCGACAACGATTGGGTTTTACTCTCATCGAACTTCTGGTAGTGATTGCCATCATCGCGGTGTTGATTGGCCTGCTGCTGCCTGCGGTGCAAAAGGTCCGCGAAGCCGCGGCACGAACGACTTGCTCCAACCACCTGAAACAACTGGGTCTAGCGGCTCTGAACTACGAAAGCAGTTACGGTTACTTCCCGCCCGGATGGCAAGCGCCAACCCCTACGGGTGCTTGGTTGGGATTGTCTGCCGATGCCCCTCTTCCGGGAACACCACGTTTTACCAACCTGTTCATCGAGTTGCTTCCATATTTTGAACAAGAAAATTTGCAAAAACAATGGAACTATACAAACATCAGTGCCAACATTGGTCCTGACGGCTCGGTGGCGAGCCAGATCATCAAAATTCTTATCTGCCCCAGCAGTGCGATTGCTCAACAGCCCAAAGCGACAGTGCTGGGGCGTGTCTATGGTGGCAACAGCTACGCTGGCGTTGCGGGGCGATTCTCCTTCCGGGCATACACCTCGAGTGCCTTCGTCATCAGCAATGATGGGCTGTTCTACATCAACAGCCGGGTGACGATGGGGGGAATCACCGACGGCACCAGCAATACGTTCATGTTCGGCGAACGGCAGCACCGCGATCGAAACTTCGATCGGATGTACACCAACTTCCCCATCATCGGTTGGAGTGGCTGGGCTTGGTGCGACAACCCGAACGCAATTGGCGACATCTTAGTGGGTGCAGCGCAACCGATCAACTGGTTGATCCCGGACTCGGCTACCGGCACGAACAGTTCGGCCAATCCGTGGGTGCAACAACGGCTGTCGACCATGGGGAGCGGACATACCGGTGGCGCCAACGTCTGCATGGCCGATGGATCGGTACGCTTCCTGCGGGACACGATCCCGCTGCCGAATCTGCAAGCCCATTGCACCCGGGCCAACGGTGAGACACTGCCTTTGGATTGATTTTTCCCCAGCTCTTGAGAGGACATCCGATATGCGGAGCGTGCGAGGTTGGGCGCTACTACTGTTGAGCGTTAGCATCTTAGGATGTGGAGCCAAAGGTGAACCCCCAGTCCCCGCTGGCGGGATTGCCAAAATTAATGGTAAGCCCGCGGAAGGATTGTTGATTCAGCTTCACCCCACGGCACCGGCAGCGTCCAATCAACCGGTGCAGAGTTTCTCTGCGATTTCGGGAGCCGATGGTCGTTTTGAACTTAAGACGTCGGACAATCGATCAGGAGCGGTTCCGGGAACCTATAAGGTGATCGTCGTCGACAATAAATTGTCGGAACTCGGTGATGATCCTAGTAAAGCGAAAACGAAAATCGTCAATCGGGTTCCGTTCAAGTATGCGTCCGCGACCACGACACCATTAGAGATCACTGTTGAAAAGGGGAAGTCGGAGTATATCGTTGACATTCTCCCCTGACACGGCGAATCCGCAAGTCGATCTTCGACCCGGACGCTAAGTGGTAAAAGGTCGAGTTTCGCGCTTGAATCGCGGAAGTCTCTTTCCCTCCGCGATTCAAGTTGTTATATTGACAGGATGCGAAATCGATTTGTCGCTGAGCGACGTTTTACGCTGAGATTTTTCGAGGCTGGCCATGCATATTCGGGTCAATGACATTGTGGAAGTCATCCGCGGTGCCGACAAAGGCAAACGGGGGAAAGTTCTGAAGATTGATCGAGAAAAAGGGAAGGTGACCGTTGAAGCGGTCAACAAGGTGTACAAACACCTCAAGCCATCGAAGCGGAATCCGCAAGGTGGTAAACTTTCCAAGGAAATGCCGATCTCGATCTCGGCCGTGCAGTTGATTGATCCGGTCACCAACAAGCCGACCCGAACCGGCGTGCGTTATCTGCCGGACGGCAGCAAGGAACTGTATGCCAAGAAATCGGGGGCATCGATTCGTCTGCTGTCCCGCCCACGACCGGCTTACGCCACGGCACCGGCTGCTCCTACCAAGTCGTGAGCAACCGACGCTCCATTTCCCCTTGCCAGAAAACACGCGACGACCGCAGCGACCCTCTTCGCCGTAGTCGTCGTGCATGGAGAGGGGCGTTTAAGCCGTTGACAAATTGCGGAAGTTCCTAAAATCGGGGAATTTTCATCGGCAGCGGTTGCGGACTCAATTGATCGAGTACGATCGTCTTTTCTTTGTTGGTGATCTTCATATTCGCCAACAGTTTTTGCATCTGCTGAAGTTTCGGATCTTCAGGACTGTCAAATTGTCCGACACAGACGATGCTCGAATGTCGCGTGTGCATCACATAGGCTTCCACCGGCATTTCCTTCATGCTGCGAAGATACTCGGCCAGGGAGCGAGCTTGCATCGCGGCGGCACTTAACAGATCGGTCTTGTTCCCCCCCATGGTCAACCGCGACAGAAAAGTGCTGCTGGCGTTTTTGGGTTGAACGATGGTTTGACCATGATACACTTTGACCACCAACGTCCAATCCTTACGGCATTTCAACACGCTGAGGCTTTCGCCTTCGTTGAGATCTTTCAGAAAAGGATCGGGTTTGTTCGGGTCTTCCTTTTCCATGGGGATCGTGGGATTGTGGACAATGAACGCAGTTTGGAACGGGTTGACCCAAGCCGATTCAATCGTCGAGCCATTGCCGTTGTTCTCGTTCGCTTTGACCAGGACCGCGCGATCCATAAATTTTTCGGCGGGTGGCTTGAGTTTGCGAATTTTGTCGAGTTCTTTGCGAGCGACTTCGATGCTGGGATAGCCGCCGACGAGGACGGCAAATTGCTCCTCAATCCGCAGGGTCCGATAGCGCCAGCGTTGATCGGCCGGGACGGCTCCGAGCTGACGCAAAAATTCTTCCTGGCGTTTACGCATCTCGGCGAGGCGTTTTTCTTCACGATCGCGTTCCTCAGCTCCACGATTGAAAACGTAGGCCGGAAGGTTGTACTGGGTACGGATTTCGTGGGCGAGTTCCTCGGCCAGGGTACGGGCATTCTCGCCGATGTAGCTTTTGGCACAAATCAGCCATTCTCCCGCTTGCGGCGTAATGGGGTAAGCCAACGGTTTGGGCAACCTTGTCGGAGCCGTGCTAGGAGTTGCCGTCTGCGGAGTGGTGCTGGGAACTGCCGTCCGCGGAGCTGTGCCGGGGGATGCCGTCGAAGTTTGCCCATAGAGCGGCGAAGTCAGCCCGATGAGGGCCGCTCCGATGCTGAACAGTGGAAAATATCGTTTGGCCATAGACGATACCCTTCCTGGGGCCGTAGTGATCCGATTGCGCTCGTTGCCGATAGCATCCCGAAGCGAACCTGTAAAGGGCGAACCGACTCTGCCTCTTCTCGGATCAAAAGGGGCTGCCAGATTTTCTGGGGGGCACGCTTCTCAATGACCTGAAAACGAGGGGTTTGTCGGCCTCATTATCCCCTCAGGTCGGTAGTACCCGAATGGCCCGCCGGCACGACCAAGGAGCGACGCCGTCAACGAACGAATCCCCGCCCCGGTTCAGGAAGGAGAGGTCAGTTCCTGGAGCAACTTGGCCAATAATTCGACGTTCTTTTTCGATAGCAGATGATCGATGCGGGATTGGGGGACTTGCAGTTTCTGCATGGCTGCTGCCGCGGATTGCCAGAGTTTTTCTTTCTTCTTCTCTCCCTCGGCCAGATAGAGTTCGGTAACTAACTCACTGAGCTTCTGAAGCTGAATAGTGTCCAAATTTCGGTAGTACCGCTTGATGATTCCTTGCTGATACCGCGTATAATCTTCCATTCCCATGATGGAATCCTTCGGTGAACGGGGAGTGTTGGCTCGGCCTACCATGAGGCGGATGGATTCACGATGAGGCATCGCAGGATTCGCGTCAAGGCCAGAAGTGGCGAGGGATTGACTTTCGACTCCGCCCCGAGAGTCGAACTAGTCGGTCGGCAAATCTGCCAGCGCACCTTGCGCGTATTCCAAGCGGGGCCAGAGCTGCCGCTGGACAGAGCATCTGATGGCTCATCTGCAACGGTAAGGACGGATATTCGGGGAATGCGCAGTGCCAATCGTGGCTTGCGGGGCGTGGCAAGTGCGGTCGTACTCTTTTCAAAACGACTTGGGCTTGGTATGGTGCTGTTTTGGAGAGTCCTACGCTCTGGTGATGAGGCCTTCGGATGTTGTCCCTGGACGGACACACGGGAATCGTATCTGCACTGACTTTCTGCCGGGACGGTCGTTATCTGGCGAGCGTGGCCCGGGATGGCTCGGTGCGCATTTGGCAACCTCCGTTTTCCAGCCTCTGCACCGATGGACATGCGGCCGCGGTGCTGGCAGTCGCTTTCTCTCCCGATGCCGCGCAATTCGCCACGGGAGCCAAAGACGGTTCCCTACGCATTTGGGACACGCAAACCGGACAGTTGATCCGTGATTTTCACCGGCTCAACGCCCCGATCAGCGGATTGGCTTATCTCAAGCAGGGGCAATTCCTTGCGGTCGGCACCGGCGAACGCATGCGGCAACGCCTGGGCACGCTGCAATTGTGGAATGTCGCCCAAGCCAGATGGCACAACGACATCCACCGCGAACGGTTCGGGGTCTGGAATGTAACCGCTCAACCGAATAGTTGCTCCGTAGCATGGGCAAACGGTCAACGCGGTGTGCAAGTGTGGGACATCTCCAAATCAGCGCCGATTCACTTGCCGCAAAAGTCCAACTCCCTCAGCCTTGCTTTCTCTCCCGACGGCAATACCCTGGCCGTCGCTCTTGATTGGAACATCACTCTCATCAATCTCGAAACCAAACAACCGCGACGGACACTGTCGGGGCACAAGGGGATTGTGTCGGTGGTCGCTTTCGGTCCCGATGGCTCGACCTTGGTCAGCGGTTCGTGGGACAAGACCGTGCGTTTGTGGGATGTGGCCACCGGACGCGAAAAACGCTCGTTTTCCTTTCCCATCGGCCGCGTCTATTCGCTGGCTTACGCTCCCCATGGGTTGACGATTGCTGCAGGGGGCGATCAAGGCGTGATCTACCTCTGGGATATGGACAGCGATTGAATCCCCCTTTAGCCGCAGTTGCCGCAACGCTCCGTTCCACTCGGGGCGATGTACGCATTTTCCTTGCCGTCGGCACGTTCGTTAGATTCTGTCGAATCGCTTTGCCTCGGTTGGTCGTTATCTTCGCTGCGACCTGGGAGGCAGTGGCCCATCTCGGTCCCGCTGGCGTACGATGCCCTGGAGCCTGTCCCTTCGGAACGCCGACTCTAGCCGCAGAGCCGACCTAAGATTCACCTCGGCCCGACGTTCATCGTTGGGGCCGATTCATCTGGAATGGGGACATCATGCGGGTGCAACCATTGCATGACCAAGGACGCGTCGCCCCAGGTGCCCGGGCTGATCGTCCTGTGCCATTGTTTCGCGGCGCACGCCGAATGGGGGCGTCGTCGTTGCTTTTCATGGGCCTGCTGGTAGTGGCACCAGTACTGGGGGCTGTCTCGGCGGCGGATGCCGAGGAGTTTCGCGTCCCGATCTCGGGCAAAACGCGGAAATCCCCGGTCGTTGAAGTGGTCGAGAAGGTCAAAGCATCGGTCGTCAATATCCACTCGGAGCGGGCGGCCAAAGCGACTTCGTTCGACGACTTGACCACCTTGCCGGCCCAGAGTCGCGTCAACGGCATGGGCACCGGCATCATCATCGATCCGCGGGGGTACATCGTGACCAATCACCATGTGGTCGATGAAGTGACGCAATTGCGGGTCCGCACCCACGACGGCACCTCGTATGCCGCCCGGGTGATTGCTCGCGATCCGGTGAATGATCTGGCCGTGCTGAAAGTGGATGCCCGCACGCTGTTACCGACGATCGCACTGGGGACGGCCAATGATCTGATGGTCGGTGAACCGGTGATCGCGGTGGGCAATGCCTATGGCTACGAGCACACGGTCACGACCGGCGTCGTCAGTGCGGTCAAACGCGACGTGTCGTTGAACAAAGAGATCTCCTACAAGTCGTTGATCCAAACCGATGCCAGCATCAACCCCGGCAATTCGGGAGGGCCATTGCTGAACATTCACGGCGAGCTGATCGGTGTGAATGTGGCCATTCGCGCGGGCGCCCAGGGGATTGGCTTTGCCATCCCCGTGGATGCGATGATCCGAGCCACGGGAGAGATGCTCAGTTTGAAACGCCGAGCCGGTGTCGTCCACGGATTGGTCGTCCGCGACTTGGTGCAGTCGGGGGATGGTCCGGCGAAACGCTGGGTTGTGGTGGATCGCTGCGAGTCCGGTTCCCCCGCCGAGAGAGCAGGGGTGCAGCCGGGAGATGTCATCGAGAGCATCGGCGATGTCACCGTCCGCACGAGTTTGGATATTGAACGCAGTTTCGTCGATCGTTCGGTCGGCGACAAGCTGCCCGTTACGGTGCGTCGCGGTGGGGATACGGTTGCCCTGACGCCGACTTCGACGACGGTCAAGCTCGAACTAACGCTGACAGCCCCAGAGAAGACCCACCTCGTGGGCACCGAGTTGATCTGGCGCAAACTCGGCATCCGCGTTCAACCCGTGGGCCCGGAAGCGGTCGTGCGCGTCAATCCCCAATTGCATGGGGGATTGTTGATCACGGAAGTCAATGCCGACGCCCCGGCCGGGCGCTCCGGTTTCGCTCGGGGCGACATCCTGATCGGCCTGCATCAGTGGGAAACCATCTCACCGGAGAACGTGACGTTCGTGCTGAACCATCCCGAATTGGCGACCTTCTCGCCGGTGCGTTACTTCCTGGTGCGAGCCGGTCAGATCAAACGTGGTTGGTTGCAGCAACTCGATTGAGTTAGTCGCCCGGGTCCTTGTAGTCGGTACGCAGGGCGGGACAGCAACACGGCGGGCTAATGCCCGTTGCTCGGTAATGCGCCTGCTTCCCACGGAGTGGCAGGCGTCAGTTGCTGGGGTGAGGTGGATAACACCCCAGGGCTGACGCCCGCCATGACCACGACGCCGCAAGCACCATGCAGCGAGTATCGAGTTGCTGGCCAACTTCCCCGTCAGCGCGGGGGCGTCGCAGGGACGGCATCGAAGTGGGAGAACCACTTCTTCCAATACTCGCGGTGATGCAGAGCGGTGGATTGATTGAACGCCGCATCGGGCATTTCTTGAAAGGCTTGGCGCATCCGCGCAAGCACGTCGCGGGCTTTGTCCGGCTGATCCAGAAACCGTTCGTAACATTGCCACATCTGACTAAGTGCAATCAACTGCTCGACCTGCTTTTCGTAGCGTACCGCGACTTGGGCGTAGGCTTGCACGCTCTGCTCGTATTCGCCGAGGTAGAACAAATATTCCGCCAGATGGATCGAGGCTTGTTTGAGCAACAGGGCTTCCGCAGGGGTCAGTTGGTCGGCCGGCTTACGCGCTAGGGGGGCTTCGACCATTTGCATCGGTACGACCGCGCGTTGCAGATATTCGCGGTATTGCTTCATATGGAGTTGGATGCGGGATTGAATCACTTCGCGATCGGCGATTTTGTCCATCGGCACAGCCGCTAACTGCTTTTGCGCCTCTTGAGCCGCTCGCCCCTCTTGAGAGGCCTGATACCAGTAACAGCGGCCCAATTGGTAGCGTGCGGTTATAGCGTATTTCGAGTCGGGGTACGACTGCAATGCATCTTTCAAACGTGCTTCCGCTTTGCGATAGTCGCGTTTGTGGAACAAGGCGTCGGCGATCAGGTAGCACGATTCCTCGTGCGTCGAGCGATCTTGTTGCAAGACACTCGGATCGAGGTTGAGTTCGAGTTCGGCGATGGCTTGATCGATCTGACTGTCTTGCCGCGAATCGAGGCGTAGCTTAGCCAAGCGCAGCCGCGCCTTCGCACTGCCGGGACCATTCGACGCTTGCAAACTCTGCTGGAAAGCTTCGCGTGCGGAAGAGGTATTGCCGGCGATCAGATGGGCTTCGCCGAGCATGGCCCAGAGTTCGGCCCGTTGATCCGCGGTGAGATTCTTTTGTTGAACCAGATCCCCCAAGACACCGATCGCGCGAGACGAGTCCGAGGCACGCAGGAAGAATTGGGCTGCTCGGCGACGCAGAGTATCCGCCTGTTGTGGCATCTGTTTCTGGGCAGCCAACAATAAGTCGTTACCTACCTGAACCAACAAGGCATTAGCTTGCTTTTCTAGCTCGGCTTTGCGGTTCGGTTCGATGCTGGCTTGCTGCAACAGTTGTTCGGCACGCTCTTCGGCGACCTCGGCCGCCAATTCGCGGTCTTTGCCGTTGGGGGCGATCTTGCCGTACAAGCGGATCAGCCGAAGGGCCTCTTCGGTCTGTCCATTGCCGCGGAGTATCCCGATGGCTTCCTCCACCAACTGGCGTAACTCCGCGAGAGGTAAAAGGGGATTGTTCCATGCTTCGGCCTGCGGCAACGGTTGGAGGATCGCTTCCAACGTGGCGATCCCGGATAACGTATCGCGGTCGGCGATGCGTGCCCGGGCCAACTGCACCGCGGACGCCTGCGCGCCGGATCCCCCCCCGCTGGACGCCTCCGCCCAAGTCGCGATCGCTTCTTTCCGTCGGCCTGCCTTCGCTTGACATTCGCCCAACCGATACATCATCTCCAACCGCAGTGCCGGTTTGCCGGCGACGGCATCGCGTGCTTGTTCCCAGCACTGGATCGCCCGGTTCCACGCCAACGGATCGCGTGCCTCGGCTTGATAGGTGCGGGCCAACACGCCTCGGGCATGGGCGTAGTCTTCCGCTGGTGCGTCGGGACCGACACGCTCGAGGATCTTGCGTGCCTCATCGACATCGTTCAAAGCCAGATGCAATTCGCCTAGCTTGATCCGCGCTCGATGGAGAATGCGTGGGTCGGTACGCGGCAAAGCACGGGCCAACTGCTCGCGGAGCGATTCCCGAGCTTTCCGTAAGTCGGGCGGTTGCAGCGACAGATAGATTTCCGCCAAGAGCCGATGTCCTTCAGCCGGATCGTCGCTGGCTTGCACCGAACGCGTCAGATAATCAATCACCTTCTGGCGCGGCACCTCGGGGGCCACATGCGCCCAGGTTTTGCCAAGGCGAAACAGCAATTTGAGTTGATCCGTTTCCGCGACGCCGCGTTGCTCGGCGTCTTCCAGGTAGGAACGCGCCTTGAGCCAAGCGGCTTTCGCTTCCGGCGCGTCTCCCAATTGCTGCGCGACGGCGACATGGTAGCTACCCAGTAGGAAAGCGACCGTGGCCGAATTCGCTTCGGTGTCGGTCAGCCGAGCTAGGATGCGTTCGACCCGTTCGGCAGCGGTGGTCAAATCGGGGGGGGTGCGTTCCACAGCGGCACGCAAAGCGTCGAGTTCGCGTTGCCAACGCACCTGCGGATCAAGCGTCAGCAGCGAGGGGCCTTGGGTGACCAACCACAGAGCAGCCAATCCCAGAACGAAAGTCGGCAGTTGCCAAATCTGACCGGCCGATCGACCGATCGAAGGCGTCTGCGCAGAACGGGCCGATTCCTTGGCCATACGCAACGATCCTATGAGGTCTGGCCATTGTTGGGGGCCAACCAGAGCCGAGGTACGCGGATTGCTCCCCATCCTGGCACGTTTGCCGACAAGCGTCAAGCCGAACCTCGCCTCGGTCGCTCGGTGCTCAGTTGGCCGGGCTTCGTTGCCTGAGCGCGTCTCGCCATGGCGAGCTGTCATCGACGCAGACAGACGAGCCGTCGACGTGAGTCGGCGGAGTTTCAGCGACCAGGCGCGCCGTCGACGTGAGTCGACGGAGTTTCAGCGCCAGGCGCGCCGTCCGACGTCCGTCGACGTAGGGGGCAGCAAAGCCGAATGAGCTACAGTTTCCGCACGGGGCTTGCTAGGATAGAGCGAATGACATCGATCGATCCTCTGATTGTCAATCTTACTGCGTTTCGAGCTATGCCCGAGAAACTGGCCGGAACCATTGAGCGGATCACATTCCATAATCTGGACAATGGCTATGTGGTCCTTCACGTCCAGGTCAAAGGCCGACGCGAGTGGGCTACCGTCGTGGGACATTGTTCCAGCGTGGTCGCGGGGGAATACATCGAAGCCGTTGGCGAATGGCAGCAAAACCGCGATTTCGGTCTGCAATTCAAAGCTGAACATATTCACACGAATCCACCGCATACCATCGAGGGCATCATCAAATACCTCGGCTCGGGGCTGATCAAAGGCATCGGTCCCCACTATGCCAAGAAGATCGTGGAACTGTTCGGAGAACGGACGTTGCAAGTGATCGATGAGTCGCCGACTTTTCTGGCCGAGGTCAAAGGGATCGGTCCGCAACGCCTGCAACGGATTCGGCAAAGTTGGCAGCAGCAAAAGGGCGTGCGAAACATCATGGTCTTCCTGCAATCGTATGGCATGGGGACGGCACGCGCAGTGCGGATCTACAAGACTTACGGCGATCAAGCCATTGAAATGGTCAAGTCGAACCCGTATCGGCTAACGACCGATATTTGGGGGATCGGCTTTCGCACGGCCGATGAGTTGGCGATGCGGTTGGGCTTGCCCAAGGATTCGCCGTTGCGTGCCCGAGCGGCGGTGCGTTTCGTGCTCCAGGAGTATTCGACCGCAGGACACGTCGGTTATCCCGAAGAAGGAGTGATCGCCAGAACTATCGAATTGACGCAGATTCCCGAATCGGTCATCCGTCAAGCGATCGACGAAGCACGTCACGATGGCGAACTGGTCCGCGACCAACTGTCACAGGTCGATGCCCCCGCGACCGAGTTGCAACAACCGTGGTTGTTTCTCAAACCGTTGTTTCTCGCGGAAAGAGGAGTGGCCCGGAGGATCGCTCAATTACGCCAAGGCACTCACCCGCTGGCCCAACGTATCCGCGAATCGGCGTTGACGTGGGTCGAGTCGAAGATGGGCATTCAGTTGGCCGACACACAACGAGAAGCCATCCGTGCCGCCACACGCGAGAAAGTGTTGATCATCACGGGAGGGCCAGGCGTCGGCAAAACGACCATCGTGCGCGGCATCCTGGAATTGTTTGAAAGTCAGGGGCTACGAGTGGCTCTGGCCACGCCGACAGGACGAGCGGCTAAACGCTTGAGCGAATCGACTGGACGCGAAGCACGCACGATTCATCGTTGGCTCGAATTCGATCCGAGCCACGGCGGTTTCAAACGCGACCGCGACAATCCGTTGGAATTCGAGTTGATCGTGGTCGATGAGGTGTCGATGGTGGATGTGGTGCTGATGAATTCGCTGTTGCGAGCGGTTTCGCCCTGGGCGTGTCTGGTGCTCGTGGGCGATGTCGATCAGTTGCCCTCGGTCGGTCCTGGAGCAGTGTTGGGCGATCTAATTCGTTCGCAAGCGGTCCCCACGGTTCGGCTGACCGAGATTTTTCGTCAAGCTGGTCAGAGTTGGATTGTTCGTGCCGCTCATGCCGTCAACCAAGGTCGGGAACCGCAGTCTGCCCCCCCCGGCGGTCAGGGGGATTTCTATTTCATCGAAGTGGACGAACCGGCCACGGTGGTCGAACGCATTCAAACGATGGTCCGTGAGCGAATTCCGCAGCGCTTCGGCCTAGATCCGTTCCGCGATATTCAGGTGTTGTCGCCGATGAATAAGCACGAGGTGGGGGTGAACCATCTCAACGTCCAATTGCAAGCCTTGTTGAATCCGCCGCGACCGAACGTCCGAGAGGTGCAGCGTTTCGGCACGACCTTCCGCGTGGGCGATAAAGTGTTGCAGACTCAGAACAACTACCAGAAGGATGTCTTCAACGGCGACATTGGCCGGATTGTCGATATCGACCCTCAGGAACAAGAGGTCTTCGTCGAGTTTGACGGTCGGGTGGTGAACTACGAGTACGGCGAACTCGATGAACTGGTATTGGCCTATGCGTGCAGCATCCATAAATCCCAGGGATCGGAATATCCCGCAGTGGTGATTCCGTTGACGACGCAACATTATATCATGTTGCAGCGCAATCTCTTGTACACCGGCATCACCCGCGGTAAAAAATTGGTCGCGGTGGTTGGCTCCCGCAAAGCGTTACGCATCGCGGTGCAAAAGCAAGATACGGCCATGCGGTTTTCGATGCTCCCCTGGCGGTTAAGACAACAGCTCGCCAAGTACGCCACCGATGCCACTGCATCCGAGGAGTTCCACTTAGATACTGAGGACACTAGCGATGGGTAAAATTCTGGTGCTCTATCACTCGCAGACCGGCAACACCGCGAAGATGGCGCAGTTGGTGGCCGAGGGTGCCCATCAGATTCCGAACATGGAAGTCCGTCTGCGCGAAGTCGATCAAGCGACGGCGGACGATATTTACTGGTGCGATGGTATCGCCTGTGGCGCACCGACCAACATGGGCATCTTGTCGTGGAAGATGAAACAGTTCTGGGATGTGACCATGTTACCGCATTGGATGAAAGTGGATGGCAAGATCGGTTGTGCCTTTTCTTCGTCGGGCGGTTGGGGAGGTGGCACTGAGTTGGCCTGTCAATCGATCCTGACCATTTTGATGAACTTCGGCTTTTTGGTATTCGGTGTGACCGACTACGCCGATAAATTGACGACGGCACACTACGGTGCTATCACCGCCCGCGAACCCCGCGATGCCGGTACGCAAGAGGCGTGCCGCCGGCTCGGGTCGCGTTTGGCCGAGTGGGTCGCTACCTTTGTCGATGGTCGGCCCGAACAACACCCTTGTCGCAAACCCGAATCAAGGCGTTGGCCGAGTTAGAACTGGCTGGGGAAATCTGCTCATGCCTGCACCGTCGGATACTTCCTTCGTCACGGATTGGGGCACCTCATCTGCCGAGACGGCGAGCCAAGAAACGCGGTTCCTCGAAGGTCCGCAAACCCGCGGTTTCGAGTTGTTCCGTCTGTTGCGGATCTCGTGGGAATTTCTCCGCGGTTTCCGTGCGTTGCACTTTGCGGGGCCGTGCGTCACTGTTTTCGGGTCCGCACGCTTTCCCGAAACGCATCGCTACTATCAACTGGCTCGCGAAGTAGGGGCGAAATTGGCCCAGGCGGGCTTCACCGTGATAACCGGAGGCGGCCCCGGCATCATGGAAGCGGCCAATCGCGGGGCCAAAGACGTCGGTGGGCGTTCCTGGGGGTGCAACATCATCTTGCCCAAAGAGCAAGCCCCCAACCCCTACCTCGATCGCTGGATCACCTTCCGCTATTTCTTCGTCCGAAAGGTGATGTTGGCCAAGTATTCGTATGCCTTCATCAGCTTGCCGGGGGGCTTCGGCACACTCGACGAGTTTTTCGAGATCGCTACCCTAATTCAAACCGGCAAAGTGCATGATTTTCCACTGGTGCTGATGGGCCGCGATTATTGGCAACCGTTGATCGACTTCATGCGTTTGACGATGGTGCCTCACGGAACGATCTCGGCTAGCGACATCGACCGCGTCTTGGTCAGCGATTCTCCGAAAGAAGTGGTCGAGTCGATCACCGATGTGGCCATGCGCCGCTTTGGTCTGACGTATGGTCCGCGGATTCGTCGCAGTTGGCTTCTGGGGGAATGACCTTTCGCGAGTCAGCGTCGAAATTCATGGGTGGGGAGTTCCTCTCCCAGATTGTTTAAAATGATCGATAGGGTCCGTCGCAAATTATCCAAATCAGTGGGGGAGATCCCAGCAATGGCTTGGGCACGAATCTGATGCGCGACATCGACCATGGAACGCCAATCATCTAGTGCTTGTTGTGTCGGTCGAACGATCTTCTTACGCCGATCTTCGGGGTCCGATTCCCGCGTGATCCAGCCTTTATCCTCCATCCGTTCGAGAATTCCCGTCAGGGTGGAACATTCGATCCGCATTCGCTCCGCTAACTGCGCTTGCGACAAGCCTTTGCCCGCTAACGCTAACCAAACCAACACGGTCCACTGTTGATAGGTGATGCCCAAAGCAAGCAGCTTATCATTGAGGATGTGTTCGAGGGCGTGGGCCGTTAGACAGATCCAATAGCCAATACCGTCCTCAAAGTCATACTTCAGGGTCGGATGATCTGCCGAAGTCGAGAGTTTCTCAGCGCTATCCATCATGATAGTTGGGCCAAGGGGGTTTGAGGATACCATTCAGAATCCCAAGTTGATTTATCGCTGTTATCGTACCCAGCAAGATGAAGAAAAAATTTCGCTCCACGATTTTTTTTGAGTTGTTCGTCGCAAAATGGACCAATTCTGCGCAAAATCTCTCTCGCTAAGGCCAGCACGTCGGTTATACTGGACCCAAATAGACGTGAATAGGCTACACTGTTGAGGTGATTCCCGTGCTGCGCCTAGACGCCAATCGATCAGCTACTTTCTGCGATGGTCTGTCTCGCCGTGATTTTCTCCATGCCGGCGCATTGACGGCCTTCGGGCTGACCCTGCCGGCTTATGTTCAGGCCAAGAAAAATGGCCTATCGACCGATGATGACATCAATTGCATCATGCTCTTTCTGGTCGGCGGACCCAGTCAATTGGACACTTGGGATCTGAAACCTCGCGCCCCCGCCGAGATCCGCGGGCCGTTCCAACCAATTGCCACCAAAGTGCCGGGCATCCAGATTTCGGAAATCTTTCCGAAGATGGCCCGACATACCGACAAAATCTCGCTGATTCGTTCCTGCTATCATACCGCGACCGCAGTGCATGATACCGGCCATCAGATGATGCAGACCGGCCGACTGTTCACCGGAGGGGTCGAACACCCACACATCGGCTGTTCCTTGGGCTACCTCAAAGGAGGCCGAGGCGAGCTCCCCGCCCATGTGCTGCTGCCCAAACCCATCGGCCGAACTGGGGGAAACTTGCCGCACGGCCAGACCGCAGGCTATCTCGGTAAGCCGTATGATCCGTTCGTTCTGAATGCGGATCCGTCGGTGCCGAACTTCAAGGTACCGGACCTGCTCCCGCCGGACTACATCTCGGCGGTGCGTGCCGAACGCCGACAAAAACTCCGCGACGCCATCGACGGAGCGTTCAGCAAATTCGAGAAAAGCCCGCAAGCCCAACAACTCGGCGACAATTTCCACCTCGCCTACCGATTAATGTCGAGTCCGAAAGCCCGGGAAGCCTTCGCGTTGGACAAAGAACCGGTGACGGTACGCGATCGTTATGGCCGCACCCGGTTCGGCCAGTGCTGCCTACTGGCTCGCCGGCTGATCGAAGCGGGAGTGCGGTTCGTCACGGTGAACATGTTTGAAACGGTATTCGACGAACTGACCTGGGACATCCACGGTTCCCGACCGTTCACGGACATCGAAGAGATGGCCAACCACATCGCGCCGAATTTCGATCAGGCATTCTCTGCCCTGCTCGAAGACCTGCATGACCGCGGACTGTTGGAAACGACCATCGTGACCGCTTTGGGCGAATTCGGACGCACGCCGAAGATCAACCCTGCCGGCGGGCGCGACCATCATCCGGGGGTGTGGACGATGTTGATCGGCGGAGGTCCGATAGCTGGAGGCCGAGTGATCGGTGAGTCCGACGAACTGGGCTATGCTCCGAAGACGCGTCCGGTGACACCGGGCGAAGTGGCCGCGACGCTATTCCAAGGTCTGGGACTCGATCCGCATCACGAATTGCCTGGCCCCCAAGGCCGACCGATCCCCCTGGCCGATTTCGGCGTACAACCGATCAAGGAGTTGTTCTGAAGCCCTGTTGCATTCCCCTAGCATCATGAGAAAAGATGCATGCTATCCTGGGAAACCTGGGGAGAAGGAGTATGGTTCCCTCCCCTTTTTGCCAGTAAAACTGGCCGATGATCGAGGCCTTATTCGGCCACAGTCACTTCGTTCAGGCGCACGGCTTTCCATTGGCCGGTGGCGTCGAGTTCTAATTCTGTCAGGGCCATGTTCTTGACCGATCCGAGTTTAGGCCAATCGGCTATCGTGTAGCCGGGCAAGACGCTCAATTGCAATACCCGACAAACGATGCCATGCGCGACGATCAAGACGCGTTGGCCGGCGAACTCTTGGGTCAGACGGTGCCAGACGGGTAATACGCGCTGACGCATCGCGTCGAACGATTCGGCTCCCTCGGGAGCGTAGTCGGTTTCTCCGTCTAGCCAGCGTTTGAGCGTTTCCGGCCAAACGCCGTAAGAGCCTCGCACCGGTTGCCCGGCCAAGTTCCCCACCCGACGTTCGTGCAACAACGGTTCGATCCGCAGCGGTTTGCCCAAAGCGTCAGCCAACGGTTGGGCTGTCAAACGGGCACGCAGCATCCCCGAGGAGATGATCGCATCCAGGTGCAGGGCTGCCAGGATGGGAACCGCCGCTGCCGCTTGACGATACCCCCGTTCGCTGAGTCCGACATCCGATTCCGCTCCGTGGAAAATGTCCGGCAATGCCGTTTCGGCGTGACGCATCAACCAAAACCGCGTGGACATCGGCGGACTCCTGTATAATGATCTCGTTTGCTTTCGCGCAGGGATGTCGTCTATCTTAGAGAGCGAATTCTCGGAAGCGAAGTTCGTCGGAGGAATCGGCCTATGAGGCGTATGCTGGTTCTGGTGTTGTTCGGCTGGACATTCGCGTTGCCGGCATCGGCCGTTCCCCCGGGGATGGATAAGCCTACAACCTTTTCACGCCCGCAAGCCGAGCAGTTCGCCCAACTGCTGCTGCGTATCCTCGAACAGATCGAACGCGAATACGTTCGGCCCCTACCGATGGAGGCGTTGTTGGAGTCGGCAATTCGGGGGTTGTACGAATCGGCACGCCTGGAACCGCCTAGCACCTTGGCCGAGGAACTGCGCCGCGGTTCGTCCCGAGCAGAGCGTTTGGCCTTGCTGCGAGCGGTTCGGCTGGAAATCGGCGACGCCTTCGCACGTTTTCAGCCATCGCGGGATTTGGAAGTCGCTCTCGATGCGGTAGCTCGTTCGCTGGACCCGCACTGCGCCTTGATTCGGCCGAGCGATCCGCGGTTCGATGCCAACGATCGTCGCCCCATATTCGGCTTCGAGATCGATGGCATCACCGATCGTACCGGTTTGCCGGATCGTCCCTGGCGTAGCCCGGAACCTTTAGATCCCGAGAAGTTCGGCGAGCAACTTTGTCCGTGGCGGGTTCGCACCGTGGTTCC
>CALEEC010000366.1 GCA_937949245.1 uncultured Gemmataceae bacterium
TCGTCGCAGTTTCGTGAAAGCCGGTGTCCTAGGGGCTACGGGGCTGACACTAGCGGAATTGCTGCGGCATCAAGCCCAAGCCACGACGCCGACCGCGGCAACAACGGGAACTCCGACAGCAGCGGGGACGGCATCCGCAAAACGATGGCATTCGGTCATCATTCTGTGGATGCGGGGCGGACCCAGCCATATCGATATGTGGGATCCCAAACCCGAAGCCCCGGCCGAGTTTCGCGGCGAGTTCGGAACAGTTCCCACTCCGGTACCGGGGGTGCGGTTGAGCGATTTGCTGCCGCTGTCGGCCAAGGCAATGAACCACTGGTCGATTGTGCGCAGTCTGCATCATCACGATGCGGGACACTCGGCCGGCGACCAGATCTGTTTCACCGGCTACAACTCTGGGCCGAACCCCGATGAAAACGTGCATCCCAGTTGCGGTTCGATTGTCTCGAAGCAATTGGGCCACCTGACGCCCCATTTGCCCAGCTATGTCATGATTCCGCGGCAAGTACCTGGCACGGGGGCGGCGTATCTCGGCGTGACGCATCAACCGTTTGAGACGCGAGCTGACCCGGCGAATCCCGGCCCCTTCCGCCTGCCGAACTTCTTGCTGCCCATGCCCAGCGGGGTGTCGTTGCAAGGGTTGGGCGATCGCAAAGCCTTGCTGCGCGACTTCGACCGTATCCGCCGCGAGGTCGATGCGACCGGGCAATTGCAAGCGGTGGATCGCTTCCAACAACAGGCCTGGGACATTCTGACCTCCCCGGCGGCCCGCCAGGCGTTTGATCTGGACCAAGAACCGCGCATCGTCCGCGAACGTTACGGTTTCGGCGAACCCTACGACCCGAAGGCGTCCAACCGTTGCGGTTGCCCGGCGTGGAGCCAACGCATTCTGTTAGCCCGCCGATTGGTCGAAGCCGGAGTACGACTCGTCACCGTGGATCTGCGCTGGTGGGATACCCACGTCAAGGGCTTCGAGTCGTTGCGCGATGGCTTTTTACCCCGTTGGGATCGGGCTTTCACCGCTCTGCTGGAGGATCTCCAGGTTCGCGGCTTGCTCGAATCGACGATGGTCATCGCTTGGGGCGAATTCGGACGCACGCCGCGGGTCAACAACGATGCCGGACGCGATCACTACCCCAACGCGTTCAGCGCTGCCCTCGCGGGCGGCCCCATCCAAGGCGGCCGGATCGTCGGGGAATCCGATGCCAAAGGCGCTTTCCCCAAGTCGAATCCGAAAACGCCCCAAGATGTGTTGGCTACCATGTATCGGCATCTCGGCGTCGATTATAAAATCGAATATCATAATGCTCAAGGGCGTCCCATTCCCGTACTACCGTTCGGGAAGCCCATCGACGAACTCTGTTGAACTTGCACTATGTTACCACTGTTCGACCACATAGATAACCTGGTTCGCCATATCGACTTAGTACGCGGCGCTTGCCTGCTGTTGGGCAAGCGTCTGATCCAACAGGGGCGGATCGACTTTGGTCGACTGCTGATCGCCAAGGGGTTCGAGCACGACGTCTCGAAGTTCTACGGTATCGAATGGGACTACCTGCACGTCGGAAGCGATGTCTCGCTGGAGCCGTTGGAGCAGGCGATTCGGCAACATACGCGGACCAATACCCATCATCCCGAATACTGGGGCGGCATCGATTTCATGCCGGAAATCGCTGTCGCCGAGATGGTTTGCGATTGGTATGCTCGCAGTCAGGAGATGGGAACCGGACTACGCGAATGGATTCAACAGAAGGCCATCGAACGCTTTCAGATTGATCCCCAAAGCATCCGCTATCGTTGGATCTGCAGTTTCGTCGATCTGCTGCTGCAAAACCCTTTCGTCGAACGGAACGAAGAATAACGCTGCCGGGGAACTCGTCAACGGCGCGGCGGATTTTCGCGACAAATGTCATGGGCTGAGTCGGTAAGGGAAACCTTCCACGTCCTGGGGGAAGGAGCATGTCGCAACGCAGGTCCGCGACCAAAGCCGAATGAACATTGTATCTCCCTGGTCTGCCGGTTTATCGTATTTCCTTGGCCGGCTCGTTCTCGGTGGCCCCGACACTTCTCGCCCGTTTTTTGCTGGCTGTTGCTGTGCGAGAGTCGTATTCAAGTTACAATCTGGACCGACTCCGGTGCATATGGCCGATCGATGAGAGATGCTACTATGGCTCTGCTACCGTTCGACGATCGTGATGGTTTTATTTGGTATGATGGGGGGATGCTCCCCTGGCGCGAAGCGAAGTTGCACGTCCTCAGCCATGGGCTGCACTATGCTAGCTGCGCTTTCGAGGGCGAACGCGTCTACGAAGGCAAAGTTTTCAAGCTGACGCAGCACAGTGCCCGGCTGATCGACAGTTGTCGCATTCTCGACATCGAGTTGCCCTACTCGGTCGAAGTGATCGACGCGGCGACCCGAGAAGTGGTGTCGGCCAATCAGATCCGCAATGGTTACGTTCGGCCGATTGCCTGGCGGGGGGCCGAAGTGATGGGCGTATCTGCCAAAGGCACCAAACCGCATGTGGCCATCGCGGCTTGGCCTTGGCCGGAATATTATTCCGAAGATGCCCGACGCAAAGGATTACGCGTCACGGTCTCAAAATGGCGTCGCCCGGCTCCCGATATGGCACCGACGGGCAGCAAAGCCGCGGGGCTGTACATGATCTGCACCCTATCGCGGCATCAAGCAGAGGCGGCCGGCTTCGACGATGCCCTCATGTGGGACTACCGCGGTCAAGTAGCCGAGGCCACCGGAGCCAACTTGTTCGCGGTGTTCGGTTCGGAGTTGCACACTCCGATCCCCGATTGCTTCCTCAACGGCATCACTCGGCAGACCACCATCGAACTAGCGCGGCAACGTGGCATTCCCGTGGTCGAACGCGCCATCTGGCCCGACGAATTGATGAAGGCCAACGAAATCTTCCTCACTGGCACCGCCGTCGAGATCATTCCCATCCGCGAGATCGACGGCAAAACCTTCCCCGTGGGGCCGATCACTCTGACGCTGATGGACGACTACTCGAAATTGGTCCGTTCCTAGTTCTTTCGTTGGCGGGTTGCAGCAATGGTTCCGATGGCGTCGTCGGCTCTAGCGTTTGTGGAGCCGCGGACGCCAGTCCG
>CALEEC010000367.1 GCA_937949245.1 uncultured Gemmataceae bacterium
TCGGGGCGGCGTTTGAACCCGTACAAACTCGGCATCGAACTGCTGCGCGACATCGAATATCGCTGGAACACCGGTCGCTTCGGCCCCGAGTACGAAGCCTGCGACGACATGGAAGCGCGCCGCAACTGGGACAAACAACTCGGCCTAGGACGCCAAAAACTCTTTGAAGTCCGCCGCATCCATAACGACATCACCTTCATCGATACCTTCCTCACCCCGGAATTTTGCAAACAACACAACCTGTTCTCGTTCTCCTACCAAGAAGCCAACGGCCAATACGTCCTCGAATCGCGGGAGTTCAAACAGATCAAGCAACGCTTGCTGTTTAGCTTGACCAATTTCGGCAAACCGTGGATCTATGTGATCAACGGCAATCATCGCAATCGGGGTGAATTGTTATTACGGCATGAATATAATGGGGTCGAACTCAAACTCGACCATGCCCGCGACACGTTGGCCAATCTTCAGGTATTATGGAGTAGGCCAGTCCATCTGGAGACGGTCAGTGACGATAAACCGGTGCTCCTGTCGTTCGACGGCACGGAACACACGACCAAACCGTTAGGAGAAGCCGATGCCCCTCGCCGAAACCCTGCTGGCAAAGCTCGCTGACTGGCGGCCGACCGGAGCTGGCCGGCACTGCCTTGACCTGTCGTTGGCCGAACTTGGCTGGAACCTCCAGTTGATCGCCGAACGGGTCGATTCTGTCGGTGCCCTCCTGTGGGAAGTTTCCCTCGCACGCACCACGCCCGCCAACAACGGCACGCTGACCGCTTGGGCCGAGCAGATCGCCCGTCGCACCACCGGCTTGCTCGAAGCCTTGCGCGTCCACGAGATCGACACCACGCAAAACGTCGCGCTGTTGCGTTCCGATGCCCCTTCCCAACGGGCCGACACGGTGCTGTACTACGAAGTCCGCCTCGATGGCTTGGATCGCGCCCGCTTACGCCGCTACCAAGCGCCCCAACCAGCCCTCGGAGGCAAACGCGAACCGATTGCCTTCGCCCTGACCCATGAAGTGATCGCCAAAGTCGTTAGCGACCTGGCCTCGGCGTGATGGGATGGCGAGCCGTCGGCGTGAGCCAACAGAGGTGCTAGAATCGCGCGTTCCCCCCGACGACTCGCGTCGTCGGCTTCAGAGATTCACCTAAGAGCCGCGGACGCTAGTCCGCAGGTGTTGCAGACACACTCGACGAATGAGAAAACACCCGACGACTCGCGTCGTCGGCTAAAGGAACCGTCAGTGTCAATCGCTGCTGCGGCGGGCGGGATTGTCCCCTCAACCGCATCCCCTCTGGAGCCGACGTTTAACGCCGTTTTTTGCCGCTTAGGAAGTCGGTCAGCAAGGCTTTGCCGACCTCCCAGACCGCCTGCCCGGCTTGCAACGCTTGCTGCCCGAGTTTGCTGAAGCGCTCCGCGTTCACCTCCTGATGCAACGCCCGCAAAAAGCCGTTGACCTGTGCCTCGCTTAATCGAGTCGCGATGGCACGCAGGACGTCGTCCCGCCCTTCGTTGCTAGAGTCGGCCCAGCAAACGGGCAGCACCTCCACAACGCGGTCGCCAAACGACTCACGGGCCGCTTCCACCGCTTGCCGGATGCTCTGTTCTTTGGGCCGACTGCCGCTACGCCAATCATATGGAGGCGACCATTCGCGCATCGGACTGAGGCCATCGATATGCGTCAGCAGCACGACAACCGGCGGGAAACGCAAATCGGGGCGATCGCGGAACCACTGACGGAGGTCATCGAGCAAGTCCACATCGGCTTGCCGAGCGGGATTGCGAGCATGCGTCACCAGGAAAATCAGGTCGGCATTGCGAGACGCTTCCTGAGCCGCCTCGCGTTGGGTGGCATTGGCTCCGCTGCCGTCGTAGCCTTCCGTATCGAGCAACACCAATGCCCGGGGCACCCCCGGCAGCGAGACTTCGTAACGCTGCACCCCTTGCGTCCACGGTAGCACACTGGTTTCCGCTCGCACTTCGCCCAGTAAGCCGTTGATGACCGTCGATTTTCCCGCTTTGACCTGTCCCAACACGGCCAACGTCACCGGCCGAATCGCGTTCCATGTCGATGCCGGCGCTGCCGGCGCTGCGGACGACGTGGACGATGACGATGCCGTGGTCGCGGTCGTTGCCGTGGTTGTGGTCGATGTCGGCGAGGTCAGCGACGGAGACGATGCGGAAGTTGCAGAGGATACAGCAGATGCGGCTCCTCCCAGCGTACTTGCGGAAGTGGGTGCCCCCGGGGTTGCGGACGTAGCCGCTGCCATGGGCGTGGTCGGCGATGCCGGTGTCGGCGATTCGGGGGTTACGGACGCCCCTGGCAGCGAGTCTGGCGTCGCGCTGAGCAGCGAAGATTCGCTCAGACCGTGTGCCCGCAGCAGTTCTTTGTAGCGGGCCGAGCCGACTTTCAAGCGACCGCTATGCACTTCGATCAGGTAATATCCCAGACGTTGGATAAACGCGGTGTAAAACCATTCCATCAGGTTTTCTTGCAGTCGCCTGGTCGGTGTGACCACCCCGGCTTGCGAAGCGGCATAGCGTAGGCCGGTTTGCAGCGGATTGATCAACGCGGAGACGGCCCACCACAGGTTGCTGGCCGTCTTGAACCACGCGACCGCAGTTTTGGTCATCTTCCATTGGTCGATGGTCAGCAGGTGCGAACCAGGCACATATTTGGCGATCAGCCGATACAAATCACTGGATGCCAACTCCGCGACGGCCAATAACTCCAAGGCGGTCAGTCGGCCGTAAGGATCTTGTGCCGTGGGATGATAGACGCGGGCCACTTTCAGAGCCACGTCTTGCCCCCGTTGGAAGTAGAACTCGGCGTTGAGGTATTGCTCAGGAGGAATTTGTTCGGTTTGCTTCGATTCGGCTACGACCAGCTCCCACGCTCGGCGATCGGTGTCGGACCATTGCAGCGGAGGTGTGGTATCCAACGGCGGAATCAGCCGACCGCGTTTCTGCCAATGCCAAGCCAAAAGGACGGCCGTGGCACTGCATAGCAGCATCGACCAACTGACGAGCCAGCCCCACGGCTGCTGCCAAATGTAGTACGCTCCCGCGGCCAAGAACACCAGCACGGGGATCAGAAATAACAGCAACAACACCACGACCCGTGGCGTCCACAGTGGATTCATGATCGATTAACCCGACTGAGAGTTCGACTCAGGGTTCCGTTGGCTCGATGAATTCGGTTGATTCGATGAATTCGGTTGGCTCGGTGGACTCGGTTGATTCTGTTGGCTCCACCATTGTTCTGCTTGGGCCAATTGCTCGGCGTAAAAGCGTTTCAAGTCGTCGGCCTGGGGGATGTGCCCCTGACAGACGCGTTGGTAGTAGTAGCAGAACGCCCGCCCCAAGGCGTAGGTGGCTGCCGCAGCTATGGCCCCTGCGGCCACCGAACCGACAAAGGGAATCCACTTGGTCAAACTGCGGATCGCTTGCCGACCGATCAGCCCCAACCCCAGGGAAGCAGCCACTTCGCGGAAGCGTTCGACCGTCAGCGGTTGGCCGTATAGCCGGGCTAGGTCGGCGACCATTTTGGCCTGAATGCCCGGCACCAGCACGACATCGATCAACGGAATGGGCAAAGCTCCTGCTCCGGCGGCTAGGTAGCTGTAGCCCATGATGATCGGCAAGGCGTGCCGTAAATGCAGATCCTGCAATTGCCGCGTCGCCGCGTCGAGCGTGACCCAGGTCTGCCGATAGGCCGACGGTAATAGCGCCAACAGCGTCTGTTTCAGATGTTCCCCACCATAGTCGGCCGGCTCGAAACCTTCGCTGGGGGGAGTCAGATCGATCGGCACGATGGCATCGACACAATCGGCAAATTGGTGGCATTGATGCCGCAAGCAGTCCAGCAACGCCGCGGGAACCGCCCCCGGATCGACGAAACGATCGGGTTGTTTCGGATCTTGGCCGAACGGATAAGGCAGCGGATGGGGCTGACGCGGACAGGCTTCGTGCAAGCAGGTCAAAGCCAAGACGATGGGCCGACTCGGGGCCATTCGGCGTAACGACCGCACAATGGCCAGCAGATCGGCTTGGCCTAAGTCGGTCAACCGAACGGTAGCGATGACAATGTGGGCCAAGTCAGCGAATTGGCGTAAGTCTTCGCTGGGATCGTAGCCCGGTTCGCCCAGTCCGCGGGTATCGAGGAATTCCAGCAAAGGCGCTTCCTCGGTGGGGAAGCGATAACGGCGTGAGAACCGCGTACAGGGGCGAAAGCCTTCGCCGATCTGGGCGTCTTCAGCCCCAGTGAGAAAGCGGACGATCGAAGTTTTGCCGCTCTGGGTTTTGCCGATCAGCCAGACCACCGGCACTGACGCTTGTTGGCGTGCCTGCTGAAGTTGGCGTTGCAGTTCCGCAGCCGTCGTGCCGGACTGCCAGGGCCATTGCACATTACGGAACCAGTCTGTCATCGCCAGCATCTCCGTCTTACTGTCCTGCCGTCTTGCCGTCTTCTCCCCCCTGCTTCGGCAATCCTGTCTCGCCCCCCTGCTTCGGCAATCCGGCCTGCGCAGTCTCACTTCCCCCTGCCGCAATGCGATGGAGCCTTCGCCTGCCCCTTGCATTGTATCGTGTCCGAGGCGGGAAGCGTTTTTTTCTTCCCAGGGCGGTCCAACTGTTTTTCTTTCCTCCGCTGGCACGACGGCAGCTCGAGCGGCAAGTTGGCCGCCTGGCTCCCAACAAGAACGAGTCTCCAAGAACGAGTCTCTGCCCAACGCTCAGGCGGTGCCTGTCGCAAATGCGGGCTGCCTTCCTGGTATTCCGCAATTTTTTTGCACACAATGCTAAGAAAAAATTTCAGAAATTCTCGCAAGATCTACTTCAGGAGAGCGAAAAAGCTATTGTCCGTTGGACCTTGTGGACATAACAATAGCTTCGGAGAAAACGGGAAGGCACTCGGCCTTTTCGTTGGATCTTCAGGCTCTCTTACGAAGGAACCTGCATCATGGCCGATTGGAAGAAACTAGCGAAAGCGGCGATCCTCAGCGACGGGCACATCGACAAGAAAGAAGTCGCGTTGATTCGCCAAGAACTCCTGGGCGATGGCAAACTCGACCGCAGTGAGTTGGAATTTCTTCTGGATCTGCGCAAAAGTGCTACCTCGGTCGTTCGTGACTTCAACACCTTGGTCTTCACCGCTCTGAAGCCGGTTATTCTAGCCGACGGCAGCATCGACGCCAAAGAAGCGGCATGGCTGCGTAAGTTTGTCTTCGCCGATGGCAAAGTGGACGAAGACGAAAAGGCTTTCATCAGCGACCTGAAGGCCTCGGCCAAATCGACCTCGCCGGAATTTGAAGAACTTGTCAAGCAAGTGCTCGGCTCGTGAGCAGAAGGCGGGAATCGTCGCGTCGGTGGTGAATCGTTGACATCGGTTGCTTCCGCATCTCCTTAAGGCGCGGAAGCGATCCGCACCAGCAAGCCGCGAACAACATGCAGACCGCGAATACCGTAAACACCTTGCAAGTCTTTCGGACCTCGGAAGACGGCTCCCCCTCCCTGCTTCGGTTACCACTACGCTACGGGTTGTAAGCGCCCGTCGATCATTTCCATCCGCTGCGGAAAGAGGCGTGCCAATTCGGCGCTGTGTGTCACCACTACCAAGATGGTGTTCTGTTGCCGATGCAGTTCCAACAGCAACTCGGCGACAGCCAGGGCCGACTTACGATCCAAATTTCCAGTCGGTTCGTCGGCTAACAGCAACAACGGCTGATGAATCAATGCCCGAGCCACGGCCACGCGTTGCCGTTCTCCGCCGGACAGTTCCGCTGGCCGATGCTGCATCCGTTCCTTCAGGCCGACGCGTTCGAGCAATTGCCGCGCCCAGGCTTCCAACGCCTCGATTTGGCCGCTGCGATTGACTAGGGTAGGAATGAGGACATTTTCCAAGACAGTGCATTGCGGCAACAGGTGATGATCTTGGAAGACAAAGCCAATCCGCCGATTGCGAAACTCGGCCAATTGTGGTTCGGGCAAGCGAAAGGGGTCTTCCTGTTCGAGCGTCACCGTTCCAGACGTAGGACGATCGAGCGTCCCCAAGATGTGCAGCAGGGTGCTTTTGCCTGAACCGGACGGTCCCATGACGGCGAGGGCTTCGCCCCGCTGAAGCGTCAGCGACACCCCGCGTAAGATCGACAGCGGTTCGCCTCGGGTCGGGTAGGTTTTGCACACCTCGGTTGCACACAACGTCATATGCTTCGACTCCGCCGGATCTATCTCAACTCCACCTCACCCATCCAATTTCCCTTGCGCGTCATAGTTGAATTGCTCTTGGTCAGATCCACAAACGCATCCGCTCTTTGAGTTGCGGCGGCAACTTGGCTTCCAACTGCCGTTTCACCTCGTTGGGATGATAGCGTGTACTGAAGTGACCGGCGATGATCAGTTCGTTTTGGAAGCGTTCAGCACGTTCGATGAAATCATCCAAGTGCATGTGGCCGAACTTGTGGATTTTGTCGCGTCGATGGCTGGCACGAATGAAGCTCAACTCGGTGATCAGGATTTTGGCCTCGAAGATCGCGGGGAAGGCATCGATGGCCGCGGGGCTGGTGTCGCCGGTGTAGGCTA
>CALEEC010000368.1 GCA_937949245.1 uncultured Gemmataceae bacterium
ACTTCCCGAAGCCGAGTCGATCATCGGGCGGACGCTGTCGGAATACAAACGACTGTTGGATCGGCACCCCGAGGAAGTGCGGGTCGTCGGCGATTTTCCTTCGTTGTTCCTGGGCTTGGTCACGCCGGACGGCAAATGGGAACACTATGATGGCTTGCTGCGTTTATGCGACGCGGACGGCGATATTGTCGTCGATGCCATCGACCCGGACAAATATGCCGACTATCTCGGTGAGGCTGTCGAACCTTGGTCGTATCTGAAGTTCCCCTACTACAAGCGCTACGGCTACCCGAATGGTGCCTACCGCGTCGGGCCGTTGGCTCGGCTGAACGTGGCCGATTCATTCGGCACTCCCTTGGCCGACCTGGAACTGACCGAGTATCGGCAGCGGTGCGGCCGGATCGTGCAGAGTTCGTTCCACTATCATTACGCCCGTCTGCTGGAGATCTTGGGGGCGTTGGAGCGGATTCGTTTGTTGTTGGATGATCCGGTCAGCCTCAGTCCGAAGGTGCAGGCGGTCGCGGAATTGAATCGCAGCGAAGCGGTCGGCGTCAGCGAGGCACCGCGCGGCACGTTGTTCCATCATTACCGCGTCAACGACAAAGGTCTGCTGACCTATGTGAACCTGATTATTGCCACCGGGCAAAACAATCTGCCGATGAATCGCACGATTCGTCAGATCGCCGAACGCTACCTCAACGGGCACAGCATTAGTGACGAGGTGCTCAATCGCATCGAGGGGGGCATCCGCGCCTTTGACCCGTGCCTGAGTTGCTCGACGCATGCGTATGGCCAAATGCCGCTGACGGTGCGTCTGCTCGATGCGACCGGGGCGTTGCTCGCCGAACGCAGCCGAGGCGGAGGACTCCCCGTATGAGCCGACTGGTCATCGGCTACGGCAATCCGTTGCGCGAGGACGACGGCTTCGGTCCTCGCGTGGCGGAAGAAATTGCCAAGCGTCGGCCCACCTGGCGCGTGCTGACGACCCAGCAACTGACACTCGATTTCGTCCTCGAATTGAAAGACGCCGAACGGGTGGCTTTTATCGATGCGTCGCTCGGTTCGCCGGCCGGGGCGTTACGTATCGTGCCGCTGACCGGCACAACGACCTCGGATGTCCACGACTTCAGTTCGCATCATGTGCCCCCCGAGCGCTTGTTGTACGTCACCCGCGAATTGTACGGCCGAGTGCCGCTGGCGTTTTTGGTCACGGTCTACCTGGAACGCACCGGCTTTGGCACCGAACTTTCCCCCGCCGTCGCCGAGAGCATCCCTGAAGCCATCCGCCGCTGTATCGCTATGCTCGAAATGGACATCCAGCATGTTTCGGAATGCGGAATGCTTTCGTAGATTTTTCTTGCCTTCCTCCCCCTGGAATACGCTAAGCTAACACCAATAGACGTAGTGACGACGCAAATACCTAGGGGCGGACACCCACAGACGGACGTAGCGAAGACGGACGCGAGAGGGACCGTAGCCTAATGCCAGCATCTTCGTGCTTCGATGACATTGTTGTGTCCGGCTATCGTGAGCGAGCGGAGTGAACCTGGCCGCCCATCGCGGCGGATCTGGACGACATTGAGCGATGCGGCACTTTTGTCGCAATGCGCCGTCGATACCTATCGTGCGAGCGGTCCGGGGGGGCAGAAACGAAACAAAACGAGTTCTGCCGTGCGTTTGCGGCATTTGCCCAGTGGTTTAATCGTGATCGCGGAAGAGAGTCGGTCGCAGCACGAGAACCGCGACAAGGCCCTCAAGCGTTTGCGGCGCGCTTTTTACCTGCATTGGCGCGATCCGCTCCCCGAAGGCGGACGTTCGGCCGGCTATTGGAGCCAACATCCCGATTGGGCCGCCGTGCTCAAGCCCAACGGTCGTTTGGAGGTAGGACGGAAAGATCCGAAGTTTTGGCCCGCCGCAGGAGTGATACTCGACCTATTAGACGCGGTGCAAGCCCGCATCAGCGAGGTGGCGACCATCCTGGAGATCAGCACCGGCAACCTGATCGACTTTCTAGAAACCGACCCCAAACTTTGGCAGGAAACAAATCAACTGCGACAAAAATATGGGCATAAACCGTTGAGGGACAGCTCGTGACGCATTCCAAATAGCTTGGGGGGACGCGTCCGGGATGACTCGCGATACGCACGAGACGGTGGTTGACACGCTCGGAATGGCTCGGGACACGCGGTGGGACTCCGAGCGATTTTCGCGGACGGATCTATCAGTCTGTTAAGGACTTGTGGTATGAGCGAACCGACCGGCTTCAGTTGGATCACTCCCAAACGGCTGGCGGCTTTGGCAAAACCGGATTCGCTCGACGATTTGCTTTGGCTACGTCGGCAGGGAATTGATATTCTCATTACGCTCACAGAAGAACCGTTGCGTCGCGATTGGTTGGAGGCAGCCGGGCTGTTGTCGGTGCATGTGCCGATTCCCGATATGGAGCCGCCGACGCTCGACCAATTCGCCCGCTGTGTTTCCAACATCGACAAGGCCAACGCGCAACAGATGGCCGTTGCGGTCCATTGTTACGCTGGACGGGGACGCACGGGCACGATTCTTGCTGGATATTTGGTCGCCCAAGGGATGCCGCCACAACAGGCGATCCAACAGATTCGCCAACTTCGGCCTGGATCGATCGAAACCGAAGAGCAAGAAGCCGCCGTCCACGAATTTGCTCGGTTTTGGGCCGAGCAAAAAATGAAAGACGCTGAGTGATTGGGTGCCTATAAATAACCTTGATAATGACCCCTTCCCAACACTCATATGAAAGTGGATGGACGTTCTCTAACCGCCGAGATTAGAATGACAGCAACTTCAGCCATTGGGTTTCCACGCTCATACGCTTTTGAGAGCAACCGAATGCCCGCCGATACGATCCCACAATTTTTAGACGCCTTGTACGCTTCGCGGTTGCTGGAAGCCCAGCAGATCGAAGAACTGATCCGCCGACCAGAGACCCCGACCAGCGAATTGCCCCACTTGTGCCGCTTCCTCACGGATCGCGGCTGGCTCACACCGTATCAGGTCGAGCAAATTCGCCTCGGCTATGGGCAACGCTTGCATTTCAACGGCTATCGCATCCTCGACCAGCTTGGCGAAGGAGTGGGGGGGATTTCCTACAAAGCGTATCACCCGGCGTTGCGGCAAGCGGTGACCCTTCGCTGTCTTCGCCCGGAATGGCTGGAACCGGCGGACACCATCCCCAGTTACATCCAGCGTGCCCAGACGGCGAGCCTGGTATCGCATCCGCACTTGGTCAACACCCTCGATGCGGGAGTCTGGGCCGAGACGCCGTTTGTGGTCTATGAATATGTGGAAGGCACCGATCTCGCTTGGCTCGTGCAAGACATGGGGCCGATGCCTCCCACATTGGCCGTCGAATACGCCCGACAGATTGCCTCGGCCCTGCAAGCGGCCCACGAACGCGGCGTGGTTCACGGGGAATTGACCCCTGCCCAATTGCTCCTGACCCCTGTGTTGCCCCCCACCCCGAGTGCCACCGGAAGACCCATCGCTCGACCGGCCCCGGGGGCTGCCGTCAAGGTGCAAGACATCGGCTTGTTGCCCCAACGTCCGCCCTTGCAGGCGTGGTTCCAACAAACCCAAGCGCCGGGGATCCCCTTCGACTTCGTAGCCCCTGAACGCCTTACCCAGCCACGACCGACGATCCTTACCGATGTGTACGGCTTGGGGGCGGTGGTCTATTTCATGCTCACTGGCCGGGCACCGTTCGCTTCGACCTCGACGGCCGAGGTGCTCTGGAAGTTGCAAAATCAGGAAGCACCGCCGGTCGAGTCGTTGCGTGCCGACGTCCCCCCGCAAGTGGCCTGGGCCTTGCAACGGATGCTGTCGCGGCAGCCGGAATTGCGTCCCGGTAGCGTTGCCGAGGCGATCCAAGCTCTGCAAGGGAATGGCACGCCACCTCCACCCAGTGGCAATCGGCCGACACCAAAGCCGATGGCTCCGCTACTGCTGGGAACCACGGCAGTGACAGGAACCGCTCCAGTGTTGATGGCCGAGCCGGTGTCGGTAGTTCTCAGCGGTGACAATCGTCCTGAAGCCGCACCGGCACCCAAGCCGACCATCTTGCCCCCCAATGCAACGGCGTATTGCCAGGCTGGGCCGATCACTTTGCCTACCAACTCTGACACTCACTCGGCTCCTGCCCAGCCGTATGCTAACGGGGGGTACGGCCACACATTTACGCCGAAGATCGAGCAACTGCATGAAACTGCGCAGCAGCCTTATGCCTCGCAGCACCATCAGCGCCCTCATACGCATGCGACTACGCAAAGCCACGACGATGAACTCGCCGAAGCCCAGTTACAACGCAAGAAAAACAACAACTTCATGCTGTGGGCCGGAGCCGGACTGTTCTTGCACCTCAGTGCCGTGACGCTGCTGATCTTGTGGGCCACGGGGGTCTTCTCGACGAGTTCTTCCTCGACCTCAACCGAGCCGCTCAAGGTCAAAAATACCGCCAAGGAACGCTATCCCGAACCGCCCCGGCGTTCGAGCCAACGGTGATTGAATTGTCTATCGGTGGCAGAGCGATTGTCCACAAGAGCCTTGGACGCTAGTCGCGGGTGCTTCTACCCGACGACTTGCGTCGTCAGCTCCAGCGTTTTGGAGAGCCGCGGACGCTAGTCCGCGGGGGTTGCAGAGACACCCGACGACTGGCGTCGTCGGCTCCAGCGTTTCGCAAAAACACCCGACGACTGGCTAGGGGGAACCCACCACGATGCCCTATTTCGGCATTCATGGCTCGATCAAAGGGGGAGTCTACAACGCGGTCCTCGAAGCGGCTCAGTTGGGCTGCCAAACCGTGCAACTATTTACCAAAAATGCTAACCAATGGGCCGGCAAACCGTTGAACGACGCGGATGCGCAGCGCTTCCGTGCCGAGATCGCCCGAACAAGGCTACGCTTCCCCACGGCCCACGATTCCTACCTGATCAACCTCGCTTCGCCGGAACCGACCCTGCATCACAAATCGATGACCGCCTTCCGTACCGAGCTAGACAACGCCGAGAAATTGGGACTCAGCTACCTGGTCACCCATCCCGGCGCGCACGTTGGCAGCGGCGTCGAAGCGGGGTTGAAACGCGTCGTCGAGTCACTCGATCAACTCTTCGACGACACCCCCGGCTACCGCGCCCGCGTGTTGCTGGAAACGACTGCCGGCCAAGGAACCGTCCTGGGCTGCCGTTTCGAGCACCTGGCTACGCTGCTGCACCAGTCGCGGCATCCGCACCGCTTGGGCGTTTGTCTCGACACCTGCCATATCTTCGCCGCGGGCTACGCGATTTCTACCCCGGCCGACTATCACGCCACCTTCGACCAATTCGACCGCATCATCGGACTTCAGCACCTTTGTGCTTTCCATGTTAACGACAGCCAAGCTGACTTCGGCAGTCGGGTCGATCGGCACGCCCACATCGGCCAAGGGAAAATCGGCTTGGAAGCGTTCCGCTTGCTGGTCAACGACGAGCGTTTTCGCGAACATCCGATGATCCTGGAAACCGACAAAGCCGACGAGATGGACGCCGTCAATCTGCAAACCCTCCGCGGCTTGTTACG
>CALEEC010000369.1 GCA_937949245.1 uncultured Gemmataceae bacterium
GTTGGCTCGCGGTCCGATCTTGCCGTCGTCGATTAAGCGGGATCTTGCCGTCGTCCGGTAGATGCTCAAGTCGTCCGTCGGGGTGTCCGATACATAGGCTGTCTCGAGTACCCACCCCGCGAGAATAGGCTGACGGGAAGCGATCGACAGGGCGATTCTTCGGCATCCCCCTGCCGCAGTCTCGCACTAGCGATAGCCAAGGTCGGATGCTCCGCGTTTCGTGCCAGAACCGGCCTGCTTCCTCAGCCGTAGTCCGGGACTCCGGCACATGGATGAGTGCTTGCGTGAAATCTGCATCGCCGGAGTCCCGTGCTGCAGGTTGTGCGGTTTTTCTACGCTAAGGTTGCAGGTCGCGGTTGCTCGGTCTTTGCCATCGCCCCAGTCGCGTGTCGCGGTTGCTCTTGACTTCTGAGCGCGAAATCCTACCTCAGCACATATCGGGTAAAGACATAGGAATCCTGGGCGAGCCAAACCAACGATGAGCACCGCGACCATTGCACACGTTCAAGCGCGTGAGATTCTGGATAGTCGAGGCAATCCCACGGTGGAAGTGGAAGTGACCCTGAGCTGTGGTACTGTGGGGCGGGCCGCGGTGCCCAGTGGAGCGAGCACCGGAGCCTACGAAGCAGTCGAACTACGCGACGGCGACAAAAAACGCTACTTAGGCAAAGGCACGCTGCAAGCGGTGGCCAACATTCACAATCGCATCGCACCGGCGATCAAAGGGATGGACCCGACCGATCAAGTGGCCCTGGATCACGCCTTGCTCAAGCTCGATGGTTCGCCGAACAAAGCGAATCTGGGAGCCAACGCGATTTTGGGCGTTTCGATGGCGGTGGCTTGTGCTGCGGCCCGGTTGCATCATCTGCCGCTGTACCGCTATTTAGGCGGAACTGGAGCACGCGTGCTACCTGTGCCGTTGATGAACATCATCAACGGCGGTAAGCATGCCGACAACACGATTGATTTCCAAGAGTTTATGATCATGCCCATCGGTGCGCCGAGTTTTCGCGAAGCGCTGCGCATGGGAGCCGAGGTGTTCCACAGCCTGAAGAAAGTGCTGCATGACAGAGGGATGAGCACCTCCGTCGGTGACGAAGGAGGGTTCGCTCCGAACCTTCCCACGGCCGACGCGGCCCTAGAAACCATCGCCATCGCGGTCGAAAAGGCTGGCTACAAACTGGGCGAACACATCGTCTTCGCTCTCGACCCCGCAACCACGGAATTATTCGAAGAGGCCAAGCACGAAGGCAAAGTCGGCTACAAATTCTTCAAGAGCAATCCCGGTAAGATTGCTTCTACCGACGAGATGATCGACCTGTGGAAAAGTTTGTGTGCCAAATGGCCGATTCGGTCGATCGAAGACGGTTTGGCCGAGGATGATTGGGCCGGTTGGAAGAAACTCACCGCGGAACTGGGGAGCAAAGTGCAGTTGGTCGGGGACGATTTGTTCGTGACCAACGTCGAACGACTGCAGCGGGGCATTCACGAAGCATCGGCCAACAGCATTTTGGTCAAGGTCAATCAGATTGGCTCGTTGACCGAGACTTTCGACACCATCGAGTTGGCCAAACGCAACAAGTTCACGACGATCATCAGTCACCGTTCGGGCGAAACAGAAGACACGACGATTGCCGACATCGCGGTAGCGACCAACGCTGGCCAGATCAAGACCGGCTCCGCGTGCCGTACCGATCGCATTGCGAAGTACAATCAACTGCTGCGCATCGAAGAGCATCTGGGTGCGTCAGCCATTTACGGCGGCCAACTGCTCAAGGGGTGAGTTGCGGGAACATAAACGGACGGCACGTTGCGGCCAAGGTGCGCCCGCTTTGGCGGGCACGTGCTCACATGGCAGACGCGTGCATTTTCTCCCCGAGCTGCGGGCGTTAGCCCGCCGTGTCTGCACCCCATCCGTAAACTTCGCTTTCATTTGCGAGTTGCGACCACGGCAGGCTAACGCTCGCTTTGTCGTGCTGGTTTCGATGTTTGTCCTGACCACGGCGGGCTAGCGCCCGCAGCTCAGAATCCGTTACGTAACTCAGCGCTGGGGAATCAATTCCACGCACAACAACCGTCCCTTGCCCCGGAGATACAACAAACCGTGCGACAACACCGGAGCGGCCCAGCATGGGTACGCCAAATCGTCGATCACCCAGCGGCTAACTTCCTCGTACTTCTCCGGGTTCGGTTTGAATAGCAGCAAGATGCCGTCCTCCGTCAAGGCCACAAAGTGACCATCGACATACAACAGCGACGAACGCGAAAAGCCCTTTTTACGCCACATGACCTTGCCGGTGGCCCATTCCAGGCAGCGAATCTCCGCTTGCTCGGTGTGCCGACCACTGCACCCATAGACGTAGCCGTTGACGTGAATGGGCGTGTTCCAGTGGCATTGCAAGCGTTTGTCTTGCCGCTCGGAATCGGCGTCGCTCCAGAGAGTTTCGCACTGGTTGCCCTTGATCCGCAATAGCGTCGCGCCGGGACCGTAACATTCCGACAACAACACCTGATCGCCGACTACCACCGGATTGGCCGCGTTGACGCTCTGTTCGATTTTTGCTCGCCAGGGGAAGTGGAAATCGACCTTCCCTTTCTCCGGGTCAAAACCGACCAAGCCACCGCGAGCGAAGTACAAACCCCATTTACGGTCCTGAATGGTCGTCACAATCGGGCTGGAGTAACTGGCCAGTTCGTCGCTGAGGCGATACTTTTCGGTGCCATCGAACTTGTTGAATGCGACGATGCCGGTGCCGTTGCCTTTGGCTTGTCGTAAATCGATGGGCCGTGGACCTTTCGGACTACCACCGATCGGCACGATCAACAGGTCACCATGTACCACCGGCACACTGCCGACGCCGAAAAAATTCTGATGGAAGTGATATTTCGCTTGGGTATCGACCTTCCACAGCAACTTGCCATCGGTGACCCGCAGGCAGTGCAACATTCCTTCGACGCCATGAATGTAGACGCGGTCGCCGTCTACCACTGGGCAAGCCCTTGGGCCGGCGTCGTAGCCGTACAGATCCTCGTACTGGATGGGATACTCAAACTTCCACAGCAGTTTGCCCGTCTCGGCGTGCCGACAAGTCAGGGTGGCCAACGGGCCAAAGGCGTCGAAGTGGAACAATCGTCCCTTGGCAACGACCGGCGGAGCGTAGCCCAGCCCCAGCGGCGCTTCCCAGACAATCTTCAGCCCCTCTTTGGGCCAAGGGGTACGGATGCCGACTTCGGGAGACACCGAGTTTTGCTGCGGGCCGAGGAAGGTCGGCCAATCGGAACCGATCTTGCGAGTGCGGAGGTCGGGGGCGGGGGTGTTGTTGGCGGAAACCGTCGTATTCTGGGCCACGGCAGAGCCGAGCGAAGTCATCCCCAGCAGGACGACAACCCCAGAGATTCCAGAGTAGCGAACGTGATGCATGGCTTCCCTTTCACGGCAAATTCCATTTCGCTAGCAGTGTACCGAATGTCGCAACGCCCCGCAAAGGGGAAGCGTGCCCAATGGCAAAAAATGCCGTCTGCCGGAGCATTGCGCTTGGCGAAGCGAAACATACCGCGAGAATGGGCATTCCGAGGTCCAGGCGACTTGGGGGGACTCATCGAAGCATTTCGTTCAGCGAAAAAATACCGGCGAGACTCTGTCGCCGCGAGGTGATCGCGTGGCAGGACGGCCTATACTTTCTGCAAGGGGAAGTAGCCAATTTTTTGCCCCGCGGAGCGGTCCACCAGCTGTAGGCAGGCGACGCAGTCGGTTCGTATTCGTGTTCGTGGGACGGGGGAATGCGTTCGGTCGGCTCGTGGGACGGGAGGAAAGCGGATGCGTCGGTGCGATCTAGCGGTGATCGGCGGGGGCATTGTCGGCCTAGCGACGGCGTATCAGTTTGGCCGGCGTTATCCGGGACGAAAGGTCATCGTCTTCGAGAAAGAAGCTTGCGTGGCGGCGCATCAAACGGGGCGGAACTCCGGCGTGCTGCACAGCGGCATCTACTACAAACCCGGTTCGCTCAAAGCGTTGACCTGTCGTGCCGGCCTAAGGGCGATGGAACGCTTTTGTGCCGAACAGGGGGTGGCGCACGAACGCTGCGGCAAGGTGATTGTGGCAGTCAGCGAAGCGGAGTTGCCGGCTTTGCAGCGGATCTACGAACGCGGCCTGGCCAATGGGGTAAGCTGTGAATGGATCGACCGCGCCCGGCTGCTGGAATTGGAGCCGCATGTCGCGGGAGTGCAGGCGATTCACGTTCACGAAACCGGCATCGTCGATTATCGCGGTGTGTGCGAACGGTTGGCCCACTGCATCCGCGAAGCGGGGGGGGAAGTGCTGCTGTCGGCACGGGTGCAGGCCATTCGTGTCGACAGCCAGGGCGTCGTCGTATGCAGCGGTAGGGGCGATTATCAGGCCGAACAACTGGTCAATTGTGCCGGGTTGCACTCCGACCGCGTGGCGCGGCTGACCGGCATGCGTCCTGAAGCGCAAATTATCCCTTTCCGGGGCGAATACTACGCGCTGAAGCCACGGGCTTACCATCTGTGCCGCAATCTCATCTACCCGACGCCCGACCCGCAGTTTCCCTTTCTCGGAGTGCATTTCACCCGGATGATCGACGGAACCGTCGAATGCGGTCCCAATGCGGTGTTGGCTTTTGGCCGGGAAGGCTATCATTTCTTCCAAGTACACCTCCGCGATCTGCGGGAGACGCTGGCCTATCCCGGCTTCCGGCGCTTGGCCTGGCAGCATTGGTGGATGGGACTGGGGGAAATGTGGCGTTCGCTGTCGAAGCGGGCGTTTTTGCGGGCGTTGCAGCGGCTGATTCCCGCGATCACGGCCGATGATCTCGAACCGGCCCCGGCAGGGATTCGCGCCCAAGCCGTCACTCCCCAAGGGGCATTGGTCGATGATTTTCTGTTGCAGTGCCGCCCACGCATCGTCAACGTATGCAATGCACCCTCGCCGGCCGCGACCGCGGCTCTGAGCATTGCCGAGCAGATCGTCGAACAATTGGCGATCCCGCGTTCCGCTAGCGTGGCCGTACCGTGAAATGTCTCGGCGAGTTCCGACTCCGCAAGGAAACTTGCTTGTCCCTTGGCGCGAAAGGCTCCACAATGTCGTGTTGGTTGTCAAATGGGGTTTGGCTTCCTTTGCTGTTGATGCTCGCCGAGGGGCAAGATCCGCATCGGCAGAGCAATCCGTTGTACCGCGAACTGCGCGAAGTAGGTTGGAAAGTCGACGGCAGGGAATTCCGCCTGCCCGCGCCGACGCTTCCCGATGGCCTGGATGCCGCGACGCAGAAAAAGGTTCTCGAACAACTGATCGGTGACGACTACACCTTGGACGATTTTCTCCGTCCCTCGCCGGTGGCTCCGCAGATTTTACGGATCAACGACCTCAAATCGACGAACGCGAACGCCGTACCGCGAAGCGTCGATCTGTGGTTCGTGGTCTACGCCGACCTGGACGCCAAGATCGACGAAGCGTTCGTGCGCAAAGTGCTGAGCGAGGGCAAACGCGAAGGCCAGGCCGTCCGCCTGAATGCCGACGAAC